>CAXTCT010000021.1:0-16116 GCA_964242565.1 uncultured Acetobacteraceae bacterium
ACGCGGCAATGATCAAGGCCGCGACCTCGGCCGGATGCCGGAACTGAAGACCAACGGGGTGCTCACGTGATTTCTGGCGTCTTCATCGACCGGCCGCGGCTTGCGATCGTCATCGCGATCGTCATCACGCTGGCCGGCATCGTCGGCCTGACCCGCATTCCGGTGGCCCAGTTTCCCGAAATCGTGCCGCCGCAGGTTCAGGTGGCGGCAACCTATCCCGGCGCTTCCGCCTCGGTGGTGGAATCCTCCGTGGCGCAGCCGATCGAGGCCCAGGTCGTCGGCGTCGACAAGATGCTCTACATGCGCTCGGTGAGCGGCAATGACGGGTCGTACAACCTGACCGTCAGCTTCATCCTCGGCAGCGATCCCAACATCGACACCGTCAACGTGCTCAACCGCGTGCAGACGGCCAATGCCGAGCTGCCGGCCACCGTGGTGGCGGAAGGGCTGACGGTGCAGAAGCGCTCGTCGGCGATCCTGATGTTCGTCAATTTCTACAGCCCGAGCGGCGTCTTCGCGCCGCTGTTCATCACCAACTACATGACGATCAACATCATCGACGAGGTGTCGCGCACCACCGGCGTCGGCCAGGCCTCGCTGCTGTCGCGGCAGAGATACTCGATGCGCGTCTGGTTCGACAACAAGCGCCTGGTCCAGCTCGGCCTGTCGCCCAACGACATCACGACGGCGATCCAGTCGCAGAACCAGGTCGCCGCGGTGGGACGTATCGGCGCGCGTCCGGCCGGACCGGACCAGCAATATCAGCTCAACGTGCAGACCCAGGGCCGGCTGGTGACGGCGGCGCAGTTCGGCAACATCGTCTTACGCGCCAATCCCGACGGTTCGTCGCTGAAGCTGAAGGATGTCGCGCGCGTCGAGCTCGGCGCGCAGACCCTGGATTCGGAATCGCGCTTCGACGGCAATCCCTCGGTGGCGCTGGCGATCTATCTGGCACCGGGCGCCAATGCGCTCGACACGGCGGCGTCGATCAAGCGGCTGCTCGACCGTCTGTCGCACCGCTTTCCGCCGGGCCTGCAATACAACATCACCTACGACAGCACCGACTTCGTGCATGACACCGTGAGCGAGGTGCTCAAGACGATCTTCGAGGCCTTCGTGCTCGTCGTCATCGTCGTGTTCCTGTTCCTCGGCAGCGTACGCGCCACGATCATCCCGACCTGCGCGGTCCCGGTCAGCCTGATCGGCGCCTTTGCCGGGATGAGCGCCATGGGCTTCTCGGCCAACACCGTCTCCCTGCTGGCGATGGTGCTGGCGATCGGCATCGTGGTCGATGATGCGATCGTCGTGGTGGAGAATGTCGAGCGCGTGATGGAGGAGGAGCCGGAGCTGACCGCGCCGGAAGCCGCCAGGAAGGCGATGACCCAGATCACCGGGCCGATCATCGCCATCACCCTGGTGCTGCTTTCGGTGTTCGTGCCGATCGCCTTCATCCCCGGCCTGTCCGGCGTGCTGTTCAAACAGTTCGCGGTGACCATCTGCATCGCCATGCTGATCTCGGCGCTGAACGCGCTGACCCTCTCGCCGGCCTTGTGCGGCGTGTTCCTGCGCCACGGCGGCCAGCGCCGCGGGATCATGGGCCGCGTGCTGAACGGCATCGACCAGACCCGCAACGGCTATTCGGCCATCGTCAGCCGGCTGCTTCGCTTCTCCATCGGCGGCGTGCTGGTCATCGCGCTGTGCGCGTTCGGGATTTTCGTCATCCAGGGCAACCTGTCTTCCGGCTTCCTGCCCGAGGAGGACCAGGGCGCCTTCTTCACCATCGTCCAGTTGCCCGACGGCGCCTCGGTCCGACGCACCAGCGACGTCATGCGGCGGGTCGAGAAGCTGGATGCGGGCTTGCCGGGCGTCCTGCACACCTTCGCCGTGATCGGGTATTCGTTCCTCGATACCGTGCAGGAACCGAATGTCGGTTTCGTCCTGACCCGTCTGAAACCGTTCGGCCAGCGGACCGCGGCCAACACCCATGTGCAGGCATTGATCGGCGACGTGACCCGCCAGTCGCAGGACATCCGTGCGGCCACCATCTTCGCGTTCAACCTGCCGCCGATCATCGGCCTGTCTTCCGGCGGCGGCTTCGAATACGAGCTTGAGGGGCTGCAGGGACAGGATCCGCAGCAGCTTGGCAGCGCCATGCTCGGGCTGGTCGCGGCGGCGAATGCCGACAAGAGCCTCGCCCGGGTGTTCTCGACCTTCACCGCCAGCAACCCCTCGATCTTCCTCAACATCGACCGAACCAAGGCGCAGGCGCTCGGCGTCAGCATCAATGACATCTTCACGGCGCTGCAGGCGACGCTGGGAAGTGTCTATGTCAATGACTTCAACCTGTTCGGGCGGGTCTGGCAGGTGAATGTGCAGGCCGAGGCACGCGACCGCTCGAAGATCGACAATATCTGGGGGATCTACATACGCAACGCCAGCGGCGGCACCGTGCCGCTGCGCTCGCTGGCCACGATCGGGATCATTACCGGCCCGCAGGCGATCACCCGCTACAACAATTATCGCGCGATCACCATCAACGGCAGTCCCGGAGCCGGCGTCTCGTCGGGCACCGCGCTGGCGGCGATGGCGGCTCTCTCGGCCAAGACGCTGCAGAACGGATACGACTATGAATGGACCAGCACCGCCTATCAGGAGGTCCAGGCCAGCGGCAAGACCGGCATCATCCTGGCGATGGCGCTGCTGTTCGCCTATCTGTTCCTGGTCGGACTGTATGAAAGCTGGATCATCCCGATCGCGGTGCTGATGTCGGTGGCGGTCGGCGTGCTCGGGGCGATGATCGGCATAAAGCTCGCCGGCCTGTCGCTCGATCTCTATGCCGAGATCGGCCTGGTGGTGCTGATCGCGCTGTCGGCCAAGAACGGCATCCTGATCATCGAATTCGCCAAGGCCCGTCGTGAGGCGGGCGACAGCATACGCCTCGCCGCCGAGCAGGGGGCGCATATGCGGTTCCGCGCGGTGATGATGACGTCGTTCGCCTTCATCCTGGGGCTGGTGCCGCTGGTCACGGCCAGCGGTGCCGCGGCGATGAGCCGCCGCGATGTCGGCACGCCGGTTTTCGCCGGCATGATCGCGGCGAGTGCCGTTGGCATCTTCATCATTCCGATGCTTTACGTGACCTTCCAGACCATGCGGGAATGGTTCCACCGCAAGCTTGGCATCGGCCGGCGGCAGGTGCCGCATGAAAGGCATCCCGGCGTCCGCCCGACGTGACGGCAGAGGCCGCGGGGGCGGCGCGGGACCATATCTTCTGGTCGGTTGCCGTCGAGCGTTCGTGATGATGATCTGGGTGGCCGGCATTGGCTTCGGCCCGAACCGGTGCGCCTCCCGAACGTAAGATG
This sequence comes from uncultured Acetobacteraceae bacterium, assembly GCA_964242565.1. GTDB lineage: Bacteria > Pseudomonadota > Alphaproteobacteria > Acetobacterales > Acetobacteraceae > Lichenicoccus. Next base: position 3,360 of record CAXTCT010000021.1, read on the forward strand.
TTGGCGCCGAGAGCGGGTTTTCATCTGGCCTGGCAGGATGCATTGTGAAATCGGATCGGCTGGCCCTTTGCCGATCCATGCGACCACGGAGGACGGGTCATGCGTTCATTGACGGAGCATCTCGCGCGAGACGGATTTGTTGCGGCGCCTGACGGGGGCGGCGGCATGACGGGCGGCATCGACCAGTTATGCATCAACACGGTGCGGACCCTGGCGATGGATGCGGTTCAGAAAGCGAAATCCGGCCATCCGGGAACGCCGATGGGCCTGGCGCCGGTGGCCTACACGCTGTGGAACAACATCCTGCGCTATGATCCGGCCGAGCCGCGCTGGCCGGCCCGCGACCGCTTCGTGCTGTCGGTCGGTCATGCCTCCATGCTGCTGTATGCGTTGATCTTCCTGGCCGATGTCAAGGAGATCCGCGACGAGGATCATGAAGGCAACCCGGTCGAGAAGGGATCGCCGTCGCTCACGATCGAGGACCTCAAGCAGTTCCGCCAGATGAGCAGCAAGACGCCGGGCCACCCGGAATACCGCTTCACCTCGGGCGTGGAAACCACCACGGGTCCGCTCGGCCAGGGCTGCGGCAATTCGGTCGGCATGGCGATGGCGGAGCGCTGGATGGCGGATCGCTACAACAAGCCCGGCTTCACCCTGTTCGACTACCATGTCTATACGCTGTGCGGCGACGGCGACATGATGGAGGGCATCGCCAGCGAGGCGGCCTCGGTTGCCGGGCATCTCGGCCTGTCCAACCTGACCTGGATCTATGACAGCAACCAGATCAGCATCGAAGGCTCGACCGAGCTTGCCTTCATCGAGAACACCCACAAGCGGTTCGAGGCGTATGGCTGGGCGGTGTTCGAGGTGCCCGACGCCAATGACACCGCCACGGTCGAGAAGACGCTGGAACAGGCCCGGGCGGTCACCGACCGGCCGAGCTTCGTGGTGGTACACAGCCAGATCGGCTATGGGGCGCCGCACAAGGCGGGCACCAAGGAAGCCCATGGCGAGCCGCTCGGCGACGAGGAGATCAAGGGCGCCAAGCGCGCCTACGGCTTCCCCGAGGACAAGCAATTCTACGTCCCGGACGGTGTCCAGGCGCATTTCGCGGCAGGCATCGGCAAGCGGGGCGCCGCCATGAGCCGCGACTGGTATGCGCTGTTCGAGCGCTACCGCGGCGAATATCCCGAGCTGGCCGCCGAGCTCGACATGATCAACGAGCATCTGCTGCCGGAAGGCTGGGACAAGGAGATCCCGGTCTTCGAGGCGAGCGAAAAGGGCGTCGCGTCGCGCGAAAGCTCGGGCAAGATCCTGAACGCGATCGCGCCGAACCTGCCCTGGATGATCGGCGGGGCGGCCGATCTGTCGCCCTCGACCAAGACCAACATGACCTTCCAGGGCGCGGGCAGTTTCGAGCGCGGCTCCTATGGAGGACGCAACCTGCATTTCGGCGTGCGCGAGCATGCGATGGGCTCGATCTGCAACGGCATCGCGCTGTCCGGCATCCGTCCCTACTGCTCGGGCTTCCTGATCTTCAGCGACTACATGAAGCCGCCGATCCGCTTGTCGGCGATCATGGAATTGCCGGTGGTGTATATCTTCACCCATGACAGCATCGGTGTCGGCGAGGACGGGCCCACGCATCAGCCGATCGAGCAGCTTGCGCAACTGCGCGCGACGCCGGGCCTGCTGACCATCCGCCCGGGCGATGCCAACGAGGTGGCGGAAGCCTGGCGCGTGATCATGCCGCTGAAGGAGCAGCCCGCGGCCCTGATCCTCAGCCGCCAGCCGATGCCCACGCTGGACCGGACCAAATATGCGCCGGCTTCCGGACTGGCCAGGGGCGCCTATGTGGTCGGAAGCTGCGAGGGCATGCCGGACGTCATCCTGATGGCGACGGGCACCGAACTCGGCATGGCGGTGGCGGCCTACGAGACGCTCAAATCCGAGGGGATCCGCGCACGCGTGGTGTCGATGCCCTGCTGGGAGCTGTTCGAGCAGCAACCGCAAGCCTATCGTGACGAGGTGCTGCCGCCGGAGGTGACCGGCCGCGTCGTGATCGAGCAGGCGGCGGCCATGGGTTGGGATCGCTATGCGGGTGCCAGCGGCAGCATGATCGTGATGCGCACGTTCGGCGCGTCGGCGCCCTTGAGCGCCCTGATGAAGAAATTCGGCTTCACGCCCGAGCATGTCCTGGAAGCGGCGCGCAAGCAGGCGAAATCGAAGGCGGCCTGAGGGCCGAACAAGGAGCGATCGACATGAACGTTGTACAGAAGGCACCGAGTGCCGCCGGCACGGCCAACCCGCTGCAGGCGCTGGAGCAGTTCAAGCAATCGCCCTGGCTCGATTTCATCCAGCGATCCTTCATCGCCGAGGGCAAACTGGAAGCCCTGGTGCGCAATGACGGCCTGCGCGGCGTGACCTCGAACCCGACCATCTTCGAGAAGGCGATGGGGCACGGGACCGACTACGACCCGCAATTCAAGGAACTGGTCGCCAAAGGCAATTCCACCGCCAGCGCGATCTACGAGACCATGGCGATCGAGGACATCCGTGCCGCCGCCGCCGTGCTCAAGCCGATCTGGGACCGCACCGAGGGCCTGGACGGCTATGTCAGCCTCGAGGTGTCGCCCTATCTGGGACTGCGCACCGAGGAGACGATCGCCGAGGCGCGCCGGCTCTGGACCGCGGTCGACCGGCCCAACCTGATGGTCAAGGTGCCCGGGACCGATCCCGGCGTGCCGGCGATCAGGACGCTGATCTCCGAGGGGATCAACATCAACGTCACGTTGCTGTTCTCGATCGAAGCCTATCAGAAGGTGCTCGACGCCTATATCGGGGGGCTCGAGGAGCGCCACGCCAAAGGCGAGGATATCAGCCACATCGCCAGCGTGGCGTCCTTCTTTGTCAGCCGCATCGACGGATCGATCGACAAGGAGATCGATGCGCGCCTGAGCAAGAACGACCCGGAATCGGTCACGCTGAAGTCGCTGCGCGGCAAGGTCGCGATCGCCAACGCCAAGCTGGCCTATCAGCATTATCTTGAGATCTCGGCAGGTCCGCGCTGGCAGGCACTCCTCAAGGCGGGCGCCAATCCGCAGCGCCTGCTCTGGGCCAGCACCGGCACCAAGGACAAGGCGTATAGCGACGTGCTGTATGTCGAGGAGCTGGTCGGCGCCGACACCGTCAACACCATGCCGCCGGCGACGATGGATGCCTTCCGCGATCACGGCAAGCCACGCGACGCGATCCTCGAGGATGTCGAGGGTGCGAGAAAGACGCTGGCCGAAGCCGAGCGCGTCGGCCTCGATCTCGCCGGCGTCACCAGCAAGCTCGTCGTGGGCGGCGTGGAATCCTTCTCCGAGGCCTTCGACCAGTTGATGGGCGCCGTCGCCGCCAAGCAGATGACGCTGGCGGGCGAAAGCCTGAACGGCACCGAGATCAGCCTGCCGCCGGATCTCGACGAGGCGGTCAAGGCCAGTCTCGAGGCCTGGCGCAAGGATGGCACAATTCGCAAGATCTGGGAGCATGACGCGTCGGTCTGGACCGGCAAGGACGAGGGAAAATGGCTGGCGTGGCTCGACATCGTCGATGAGCGCCTTGCCGGCGTGGCCGAACTGACCGGGTTCCAGAAGCAGGTCCAGGATCGCGGCTTCGAGCATGTGCTGCTGCTGGGAATGGGCGGATCGAGCCTCGGCCCCGAGGTTCTGGCCGAAACCTTCGGCAAGCAGGACGGGTTCCCGCAATTGCTGGTGCTCGACAGCACCGATCCGCAGCAGGTTGTCGCGTTCGAGCATAAGGTCGATCTCGCCAAGACCCTGGTGATCGTGTCCTCGAAATCCGGCGGCACCCTGGAGCCGAACATCCTCAAGGCGTATTTCTTCGACAAGATGCAAAAGGCTGTCGGCGCGGACAAGGCCGGCAGCCACTTCGTCGCCGTGACCGATGCGGGATCGCATATGGAGGAGGTGGCAAAAAAGGACGGCTTCTGGAAGATCTTCCACGGCGACAAGGGCATCGGCGGGCGCTACTCGGTGCTGTCGAATTTCGGCCTGGTGCCGGGTGCGGCGATGGGGCTGGAGCTCAAGGAGTTCCTCGAAAGCGCCCAGCGCATGGCCTATGCCTGCGGCGCCGGCTCGCCGCCGCTGCAGAATCCCGGCGTGCGGCTCGGCACGGTGCTTGGCATCGGCGCCAAGCACGGCCACGACAAGGTGACGATCGTGGCATCGCCGGCGATCTACGACATGGGCGCCTGGCTCGAGCAGCTGATGGCGGAATCCACCGGCAAGAACGGGTTCGGCCTTGTGCCGATCGAAAACGAGACGCTGGCCGCACCCGACAAATACGGCAAGGACCGGGTTTTCGCCTATCTGCGCCTGACGGCCTCGGCCGACGCGACGCAGGACAAGGCGATCGAGGCGCTCAAGGCGGCGGGGCAGCCCGTGGTGACGATCTCGATCGCCACGCCGATGCAGATCGTCCAGGAATTCTTCCGCTGGGAGTTCGCAACGGCCGTGGCCGGGTCGATCATCGGCATCGACGCGTTCGACCAGCCGGATGTGGAGGCCAGCAAGATCGAGACACGTAAGCTGACCGACGCCTACAACGCCAGCGGCTCCCTGCCCGACGAGAAGCCGTTCGCCACCGACGGGGAATTCAGCTTCTTTGCCGACGAGAGCAATGCCAGGGCCTTGGGCAGGGGTTCGCTAGACGCGATCCTGCATGCGCATTTCGCGCGCGCCGAGGCCGGCGACTATGTGGCCCTGCTGGCCTATATCCAGCGCGACGACGCGACACGCGACTGGATCCAGGCCACGCGCCTGCCGATACGCGATGCCCTGCATGTCGCGACCTGCGCCGAGTTCGGGCCGCGTTTCCTGCATTCCACCGGACAGGCCTACAAGGGCGGCCCGGACAGCGGCGTGTTCCTGCAGATCACCGCGGACGATGTCGCCGATGTGGCCGTTCCGGGCGAGAAATACACCTTCGGCATCGTCAAGGCGGCGCAGGCGCGGGGCGATTTCGACGTGCTCGCCGAACGCGGCCGCCGCGCGCTTCGCGTCCACATCAAGGGAAGCCTGGATGCCGGGTTGAAGCGTCTCGGCGCGGCAATCGCCGACGCGGTCGCCTGAACGTGGAATGACCAGGAGCCGGGGCTCGATCGCGGTCCTGGTCCCGGTCCCAACTTTCCTGCCTTGGTGGAGATGCAAATGCAGATCGGCGTCATTGGTCTTGGCCGCATGGGCGGCAATATTTCCGTGCGGCTGTCGCGCCACGGGCATGAGGTCGTGCTGTATGACCACGACCCCAACGTGGTGACGCAGGTCCAGACCAGAGCGGAAAACAGCGTCTCCGCCGGCGGCTTGACCGACATGATCGGCAAGCTCGCCGCACCCCGGGTGGTATGGGTGATGCTGCCGGCCGGAAAGATCACCGAGGATACCGTCGAGACGCTGGGCGGCCTGCTGTCGGACGGCGACATCATCATCGATGGCGGCAACAGCTTCTACAAGGATGACATCCGCAGGGCCAAGGCACTGCGCGAGAAGGGCATCCATTACGTCGATGTCGGCACGTCCGGCGGCGTCTGGGGGCTCGAGCGCGGCTATTGCATGATGATCGGGGGCAGCCAACACGCCTTCGAGCGGATCGACCCGATCCTTTCGGCCCTGGCGCCGGGACTGGGCGAGATCGAGCGCACGCCCGGCCGCGAAAGCGGGGTCGACCCTCGCGCCGAGCAGGGCTACCTGCATTGCGGTCCGGCCGGGTCGGGGCATTTCGTCAAGATGGTGCATAACGGCGTCGAGTATGGGCTGATGGAGGCTTATGCCGAGGGCTTCGACGTCATGCGCAACAAAAGCTCGCATGACCTGCCCGCGGACGAGCGGTTCGACCTCAACATGGCCGACATCGCCGAGGTCTGGCGGCGCGGCAGCGTGGTTTCGTCGTGGCTGCTCGATCTATGCGCGTCGGCCCTGGCCAAGAATGTCAGTCTCTCCGATTATACCGGTCAGGTCGCCGATTCCGGCGAGGGCCGCTGGACCATCGAGGCCGCCATCGAGGAAGCGGTGCCGGTGCCGGTGCTGACCGCCTCGCTGTTCGCGCGCTTCCGCAGCCGCACCGGCAATAATTATGCGGAGAAGCTGCTGTCGGCGATGCGTTTCCAGTTCGGCGGCCATGTCGAGCAGCATCACGTCGAAAAGAAGCATGGCGGCGAAGTGTCGGAGGTCAAGGGCTGAGGCATGGATGCACCCGTCGAGTTTGTCCATCCGCAGGAACGCGACGACGAAGATACCGATCGTCCGCGGCCGGCTCCGCCCTGCAGGATGGTCATCTTCGGCGGTGGCGGGGACCTGACCCGGCGGTTGCTGATACCGGCGATCTACAACCTTGCCTGCGGCGGTCTGTTGGACGAGAATTTCTCCATCGTCGCGGTCGATTGGGCGGAGCTGGACAGCGAGGCGCTGCGTGGGCAACTCGACGAGACCATGCGTCAGTTCGTGGCGCAGCGTAAGGCCAGCGCGGTGACGCTGCAGGAGGAAGTCTGGGCCTGGCTCAACCAGCGCATCACCTTCCTGCGTGGCGGTTTCGATGATCCGGAGACCTACAAACAGCTGGGCGAGATATGCGGGCCCGGCAACTGCGTGTTCTATCTCGCCGTCGCCTCGCGCTTCTTCGGCATCATCGTCTCGCAACTGGAGGCTGCCGGGCTGACCCGGGAAGCCGCCCAGGGCTATCGTCGCGTGGTCGTCGAGAAGCCGTTCGGCTATGACCTGCACTCGGCGCGGGCGTTGAACGTGAAGCTGCTGGCCTCGCTCGAGGAAAGCCAGATCTACCGGATCGATCATTACCTCGGCAAGGAGACCGTGCAGAACATCCTGGCGTTGCGCTTCTCGAACGGGTTCTTCGAGCCGCTATGGAACCGCCAGAATATCGACCATGTGCAGATCACCGCGGCCGAGACGGTGGGCGTGGAGAAGCGCGGCCGCTTCTACGAGGGCACCGGGGCGCTGCGTGACATGGTGCCGAACCACATCATGCAGCTGCTCGCCATGGTGGCGATGGAGGCGCCGACTTCGTTCGACGCCGATGCGGTGCGCGACGAGAAATCCAAGGTCATGGTCGCGATCCATCAGCTGCAGTGGCGTGATACCGTGCGCGGGCAATACACCGCCGGGTCGATCGCGGGGCGCCCGATGACCGGCTATCGCGAGGAGCCGGATGTCGCGTCGGATTCGACCACCGAGACCTACACCGCGCTAAAGCTCAGCATCGATAACTGGCGTTGGGCCGGAGTGCCGTTCTATCTTCGTACCGGAAAGCGCCTGACACAGCGAAAGACCGAGATCGCCATTCATTTCAAGCAGGCCCCTTATGCCTTGTTCCGCGACACCCCGGTCGAGAAGCTCACCCCGAACATCATGGTGCTGCAGATCCAGCCCAGCGAAGGGGTGACGATGCAATTCTCCGCCAAGATGCCGGGACCGGTGTTGAAGCTCGGCGGCGTGCGCATGAAGTTCGACTATGCCGACTGGTTCCAGGAGGGGCCGAGCACCGGCTACGAGACCCTGATCTATGATTGCCTGATCGGAGACGCGACCTTGTTCCAGCGCGCCGACAATGTCGAGGCGGGCTGGCGGGTGGTGCAGCCGGCTCTGGAAGCATGGAGCGGCGGCCAGGGCGAGCTGTGCCGCTATGCCGCCGGCCGCGCCGGTCCGGACGAGGCGGACGCGCTGCTGACACGGGACGGACGACATTGGTTGAGGTTGACGGCATGACTATGACCGACCTGGGCATGCTGAACCCCAGCCGGGGGCAGCCGGGCAAGCGGATCAGCCTGCTCGTCTCCGACATAGACGGCACCCTGGTCACCAGCGCCAAGCAGGTGACGCCGCGGGCATTGCGGGCCGTGCAAAGCCTGCGTGAAGCCGGTGTCCGTCTGGCCCTGGTCAGCAGCCGGCCGGCACGTGGCATGGACATGCTGCTGGCGCCTCTCGGGATCGACACGCCGCGCGCGGGGCTCAACGGTGGCGAGATCATGTCGCCGGACGGAAAGCTGCTCGCGCATATCGCGTTGGGCGCGGACGCGGCACGCCGCGTGGTCGAAAGTCTCGACGAACATGGTGTCGAGGCTTGGGTGTTCGCCGAGGGCGAGTGGCTGATCCGCGCCGGACACCAGGGCGGCTATGTCGAGAAGGAACGGCGGGCGACGCATCTCGAGCCGGTGATCGTGCAGGATTTCGAAAGCCACTACCACAGGATCGGCAAGATCATGGGCTCGACCGCGGATTTCCATCTGCTCGAGCGTGTCGAGATCAATCTGCAGACCATGCTTGGCGACATCGTCAACGCGCATCGCTCGCAGCAATATTATCTCGACGTGACCCATCCGGACGCCAACAAGGGCCAGGCGGCGCTGCATCTGGCCAGGCTGCTCGGCGTGCCGGCCGGGGAAATGGCGTGCATCGGCGACATGGCCAACGACATCGCCATGCTCGACATCGCGGGTCTGGCCATCGCGATGGGCAATGGCACCGCGGAAGTCAAGTCGGCGGCGCATTACACCACCCTGAGCAACGAGCAGGAAGGCTGGGCGATGGCGGTCGAGCAGCTTATCCTGCCCCGTGCGCCGGATGGCGCGGGAGCGCCAGGAGAGGGCGAATGAACACATACCCGATTTCCCTGGTGCTGGCGGATGTCGACGGCACCCTGGTCACCAAGGAGAAGCTGCTGACCGAGCGTGCGATACGCGCGGTGCATGAACTCAAGCGGCGCGGCATCCAGTTCGCCATCACCAGCGGCCGGCCGCCCAAGGGCATGGAGATGGTGATCAAGCCGCTGGAGATCACGGTGCCGGTGGCGGGCTTCAATGGCGGCATGTTCGTCAAACCGGACCTCAGCATCATCGAGGCGAAGACCCTGCCGCGCGAGGTGGCCGAGAAGACGGTCGCCTTGTTGCGCGACCACAAGGTCGATGTCTGGGTTTATAGCGGCGAGGATTGGCTGGTGCCGGACCTGAAAGGCCCGCATGTGGCGCGAGAGGAATGGACGGTCAAATTCCCGCCCAAGCTTGCGAGCGATTTCGGCGCGGCACTGGATGCGGCGGTCAAGATCGTCGGTGTCAGCGACGATCTCGAGCTGATGATCAAATGCGAGAAGGAAGTGCAGGCCGCCCTGGGCGACAGCGCATCGGCCGCCCGGTCGCAACCCTATTACATCGACGTGACGCATCCGCAGGCCAACAAGGGTGGCGTGGTCGAAAGCCTCTCGCGCATGCTCGGCATCCCGGCCTCCTCGATGGCGACACTGGGTGACCAGCCCAACGACGTGTTGATGTTCGCCAAGAGCGGAATCTCGATTGCGATGGGCCAGGCCAGCGAGGAGGTCAGGCAGGCCGCGACCTATGTCAGCGCCTCGTCCGAAGACGAGGGCTTCGCCAAGGCGATCGAACGTTTCGTGCTGGGCGACGAAGGGGTCGAGCTGTGACCGGCGTCGCGGATGGCCAGGAATGGGTCCTGCCCGACTCCGAAGCCGTGGCCCGGCGCGTGGCCGGGTGGCTGACCGACAAGGCGCTGGCCAAGGACGGGCGTTTTGTCATCGCACTTTCCGGCGGCTCCACGCCGAGGCGGCTATATGAGATACTGGCGAGTTCGCAATACGCGACCCGCTTCCCCTGGTCGCGAACCGAACTGTTCTTCGGCGACGAGCGTTTCGTGCCCGCCGATGACACTGACAGCAACTACAACATGGTGAACAAGGCGCTGCTGTCGCATGTCGAGGTGCCACCCGAACAGGTGCATCGAATGGCCACCGAGGGCGATCCGGCCGAGGCGGCGCGCGCCTATGAGCGTGACCTGCGGACATCGTACGGCGCGCAGCGGTTGCTGCCGGGACGACCCTTGTTCGATGTCGTGCTGCTCGGCCTGGGCGAGAACGGCCATACCGCGTCGCTGTTTCCGGGCACCGCGGTGCTGGAGGAGCGGAATGCCTGGGTCGGCACCTGCGTGCCGCACGACGCGCCGCACCGCCGCATGACGCTGACTTATCCGGCGATCGCCAGCAGCGCGTCGGTGCTGTTCCTGGTGGCCGGAGCCGGCAAGCAGGAGGTGCTGGCGAAGGTGCGCGCGCGCGACCCGGCGCAACCATCGTCCCACATCACCACCGAGGGCGAACTGATCTGGGTTCTGGACGAGAAGGCGGCTGGCCGCGATGGCTGATCCGGCGGAAGCCCTCAAGCGGCAGGTCGGCGAGGAAGCCGCCGGCCTGGTCGAGGACGGCATGGTGGTCGGGCTCGGCACCGGCTCGACCGCCGCCTTCGTGATCGAGGCCCTGGGACGGCGCTGGAGCGAGGGCCTTCGCTTCGTCGGCATCCCCACGTCGAAGCGCAGCGCGGCACTGGCGGCGGATCTCGGCATCGAGCTGTCGGATTTCGCCCGTCACGCCGAGATCGACCTGACCATCGACGGGGCGGACGAGATCGAGCGCGGCACGCTGCATCTGATCAAGGGGCTGGGTGGCGCCCTGCTGCGCGAGAAGATCGTGGCCGCGGCGAGCCGGCGCCTGGTCATCATCGCCGACGAGCGCAAGATGGTCGATCATCTGGGCGAGCACACGCCGGTTCCGGTCGAAGTCTCGCCGTTCGGCTGGGAGAGTGCCGCCCTGCAGCTGGGCCGGCTCGGCGGTGCGGTGTCGCCGCGCAAGGATCGTGCCGGAACCCTGTTCGTCACCGACGGCGGCAACATGATCCTGGATTGCTCGTTCGGGGTGGTCGAGGACCCCGCGTCGCTGGAGCGGCGGATCGGGGAGATCGTGGGCGTGATCGAGAGCGGCTTGTTCATCGGGCGGGCCGGAATGGCGGTCGTTGCGGGCAACGACGGCGTTGTCCGGTATCAACCCTCATGACGGTCAAGGCCAGGCCGCGCGTGCTGGTGGTGATGGGCGTTTCCGGCTCGGGCAAGACCAGCATCGCCGAGGCGCTCTGCGACAGGCTCGGGTGGGTGTTCCAGGAAGGCGACGCGCTGCATTCGCGGGAGAATGTCGCGAAGATGTCCGCCGGCATCCCGCTGACCGACGAGGATCGCTGGCCCTGGCTCGATACCTGCGCGCAATGGATCCGTGACCGCAACAAGGCCGGCGAGGGCGGCGTGCTGACCTGTTCGGCGTTGAAGCATGCCTATCGGCTGCGTCTTGGCGAAGGCAGTCCCGGAGTCTGGTTCCTTTATCTCAAGGTTTCCGAAGAGGTGCTGCGCGCCCGGCTGGAGCAGAGGCGTGGCCACTACATGCCGCCCTCGTTGTTGACGAGCCAGTTGCGCACGCTCGAGGAGCCGACCGGCGACGAACCCGCCTTGACCGTGCCGGTGGAACGCACGCTGGACGCGACCGTGGCCGATGTGCTCGCGGCGCTGGAGCGACTGGATGCAACCGGCGCCTGAAATTGCGGCACCTCGTATTTATGTCGATGCCGATGCCTGCCCGGTCAAGGACGAGGTCTATCGCGTCGCCGGCCGCTACGGCCTCAAGGTTTACGTTGTCTCCAACAGCCTGATCGCCATTCCCGTCTCGCCGCTGATCGAGCGCGTGGTGGTGGACCATGGGCCGGACGTGGCGGATGGCTGGATCGCCGAACGGGCCGGGCCGCGCGATATGGTCATCACCTCGGACGTGCCGCTGGCGGCGCGTTGCGTCAAGGCGGGTGCGGCGGTGCTGTCGCCGACCGGCCGGCTGTTCGACGAGTCCGCGATCGGCATGGCGCTGGCCACGCGGAACCTGATGGATGGCCTGCGTTCGGCGGGACAGGTCACGACGGGCCCGCGGCCGTTCGCGTCGCGGGACCGGTCGGCCTTTCTTTCCGCACTCGACCTCGCGGTCAACAATGCGCGCCGCAAGCCGGCGCGGTGACCGGTTCAGCAGGCCAGCGGGAAATGGCAGGCGGCGGCGCGGTCCCCGTCGAGCGTCCGCAGCACGGGGATCTCGGTCCTGCAGCGCGGCTGCGCGATCGGACAGCGTGTGTGAAAGCGGCAGCCCGGCGGCGGTGAGATCGGGCTCGGGACCTCGCCCTTGAGGATGACGCGGCCCGAGGCGCGATGGACCAGGGGCTCGGGGATCGCCGAGATCAGGGCCGCGGTGTAGGGATGCGCCGGGCTGTGCAGCACGGCATCGGTATCGCCGAGTTCGACGATGGCGCCGAGATACATCACGGCGACGCGGTTGGCGATCTGGCGCACCACGCTCAGGTCGTGGGCGATGAACACATAGGTCAGGCCGAGCGTCTCGCGCAGTTCGGCGAACAGGTTGATGATCTGCGCCTGGATCGAAACATCCAGGGCGGAGACCGGTTCGTCGGCGACGATCAGGCTTGGCGACAAGGCGAGGGCGCGGGCGATGTTGATGCGCTGGCGCTGGCCGCCGGAGAATTCATGCGGATAACGCTCCAGCGCGCGCATCGGCAGCCCGGTGAGGGCAAGCAATTCCTCCAGCCGTTGGGCGATCTGCCCGCGGGTGTGCCGGGCGCCGTCGGCGCGCGGATGCACGCGCAGGGGTTCGGCCAGAAGATCCGCGATACGCCGGCGCGGATTGAGCGAGGCGTGGGAATCCTGGAACACCATCTGCATGCGCGGGCGCAGCGGGCGCATGGCGCGGTCGCCCCGGCTGGTGATGTCCTGGCCTTCGAACAGGACGCGGCCGTCGCTGATGTCGGTCAGGCGCAGCAGGCAGCGGCCCAGCGTGGATTTGCCGCATCCGGACTCGCCGACCA
>CAXTCT010000022.1:0-16079 GCA_964242565.1 uncultured Acetobacteraceae bacterium
AAACAATGGAAGGCCCCGAGCGCCAGGGTCTCCTCGCCGCGTCTCACTGCCGGCGCGGCGGGAACGCCGGTCTCGAGGACGCCCGGGACGAGATGCAGTCCGACCCCTGCGCCCGCATCGAGCCACAGCAGGCCGTCCTCAAGCTGCGCGAGACCGTCGGGCGTCGGCACATAGGGCACCTCGCGCCAGCCCTGACGGCTGCCGACCATGCCGCAGGCGATCGCCGGCACCGCCTGCGCGGGCGAAAACCAATCCTTGGTAATCGCGGCGAACGCGGCCGGGAAGCCGCCTTCCGGCAGATGCATGATGCCCCAGCCTTCGTGCCGCGCCTGGAGTACGTCGCCGCTTTCGGACAAGCGCCATGCGCGCAGCGAACTGGTACCCCAATCGAGCGCCACCAGCCCGTTTTCATGATGGATCGGCTGCGTTGTCCGGCCTTCGTTCATTTGTATGACAACTGTCCCTGGGCTCGGGTTATGCCTCAGGACCGCCTCGTGTTCAATGGGCGGCGCCCGCCTCGAGCGAGGCCTGCATGTCGGCAAGAGCAAAACGCACCAGGTCGGTCATGGCGGCATGCGCGGCGCGGGCATCCTGTGCCACGATCGCCTCCAGCACCAGCAGATGTTCGGGCATCGGGTCGCGCGGGGCGACCTGCACACGTTGCTTGAACAAGGTGGTCCAGCGCACGGCCGCGCAGACGCTGCTGGACAGTGCCATGACCGCCTCGTTCTGCGTCGCCTCGAGTATGGCGTGATGAAAGGCGCGGTCGGCGGCGCGGCCCGTCTCGGTCGAAAGCTTGAGCTGGTCCATCGTCGCCAGGGCTGTGGTCATCGCCTGCAGCTGCGCGCCGGTTCGTCGCTCCGCCGCCAGCGCCGCGGCGGGCGGCTCGACCATCAGCCGGACCTCGAACAGGTCACGCACGAAGCTCTCGCTCGGCCGTGTCTGCAGGAACCAGCCGAGCACTTCGGGATCGAGGATGTTCCAGCGCGACCGGGCGCTGACGCGTGTGCCGGTGCGCGTGCGGCTTTCCACCATGCCCTTGGCGGCGAGGATGCGCACCGCCTCGCGGTAGGCGGTCCGCGACACCGACAACTGCACGCTGGAGGCGACCTCGCCGGGCAGCGTGTCGCCGGGGCGCAGCTCGCCCGCGGCGATCGCGATGCCGAGGTCGCGCGCGATGGTGGCGTGCAGCCGCTCCGAAGGCTTCTCCAGAAGGATGGTCTTGCCGCCGCTTCCTTCGTCCGACGCCCCGGAGGCCGTGTTCAACCCGCTCATGAGCTTGTCTCCGCCGTTCGGCTGACACGCAGCCTGGCCCCATTCTGTCACATAGGCCTGCCCGGCCCGCGGTGAAATCCCGCGCGCAAGCGGGTGATCGCCTGTTTTTTGGCGTCAATGAAAAGAATGGTCCGGGGCCGCCGCCGCACCCGCTCAGAGATGGCCGCTGGTCAGCTCGTCGACCAGCGCCTGGTTGCGGTACACGGTTTTCAGCGCCGACAGCAAGGCCGCCGTGTCCACCGAGACGGCGCGGTTGACGCCCTCGTCGAAGGTGAAATCGCCGCCAAGCGAATGGATGTTGCCATCGAAGATCAGCCCGACCGCATGGCCCTGGGCGTCGATCACCGGGCTTCCGGAATTGCCGCCGATGATGTCGTTGGTGGAGACGAAATCGAACGGCGTGCTCAGGTCCAGCTTCGCCTTCGCGTCCAGCCAGGCTTTGCTCAGCCTGAACGGCTCGCTGCCGGTGGCACGGTCATACAAGCCGGCGAAATGGGTGAAGGCGGGGACCGGCTTGCCGTTTTCGTTCCAGCCCTTGACCACGCCGAAGGAGAGACGCTGGGTGAAGGTCGCGTCGGGGTAGACGCTGGTGCCGTCGCGGGCGAAGCGCGCCTGGGCGAGGGCTTCGCTGGCCTGGCGTTGCGGGGCGAGAACGTCGTTGTCCCAGTCGTCATGCAGCTTGCGCGCGATCGGCTCCACCTGACGCGCCAGCATGATCATCGGATCGTTGGATTTGTCGATCGCCGCCTGTCCGCCCTGCCACAGCCCCAGCCGCACCTTCGGGTCGCCAAGGTGGGTGAAGCTGACCAGATGATTGGCGAGCGCTTCCGGCGACTGCTTGCCGAGCAGGGTCTTCACCGCGTCGTCGTCGGCGCCGAGCGACTGGCGCAGCCGCGTGAGCGAAAATGCGAGCAGCGTCCGCTCGAGTTGCGGATGCACCGGGGCGGAACTGCCGAGCGTCGCCGCGACGGCCGGCAGCTTTGCCTCGTGGAAGGCGCTGAGGCGTCCGGCGTCCGGCTTGGCCCGTTCGGCCGCCCCGCGCACCAGCAGCTTGGCGTAGCCGAACAGGTCGCCCTGGAAACCGCGCGGCTCGCGCTGGCCGCCATCGATCATGATATAGCGGACATAGAGCCGGCGCTCCGCCTCCAGGGCTGGCGCGAGCCTGGACCAGGGATCGCCGAACCGCGCGCGACGCGCGGGATCGGCGTTGATCCAGGCACGCAGCTGGTCCTCCCGCTTCTGCTTGTCGGCGAGCAGCTTCGGCTCGGCCAGCGCCTGCAGCCAGCCGGTATAGACCTTCAGGCTGTTCTCGACGCCGAACAATTCGTCCTGGGCGTCCTGCTCCTGGCCGGCGCCGGCGCGCCCATATTGCCAGAGCACGCCGTCCAGCGTGGACAGATAGCCGTAGGTGGCAGGCAGCTCGAGGTCGCGAAGCAGGCGCAGCTGGGCCACCGGCGCTTCTCGCGACGTCGATCCCGGATCGCCCGAGGTAAAGACCAGCTGGTCCTGCTTCGGGCCGGCCGGATCGAACGCGAAGAACTCGGTGTGCACCGGCTGGCCCTTGTCGTAGGCGCGCAGGAAGGTGACATCGAGGTCATAGCGGGGGAAATTGAAATTGTCCGGGTCGCCGCCGAAGAAGGCGGCATCCTGGTCCGGGGCGAATACCAGGCGCACGTCCTGGTAGCGGCGGTAGCGATACAGCGCCGTCCTGCCGCCGTGATACAGCGTCACCACGTCGCAGCGCCAGGTGGTGGCGTCGCCGCCGACGCATTCCGTCTCGATCCCGCTTTCCGCCGCCTGCTGGGCCTGCGTGTAGTCGCGGCCCTGCTTGTTGGACAAGGCGGCATTCATGCGCGGGCTGACGTCGGTGATGGTGTCGAGCCGGTCGAGCTCCATGGCCGGGCAGCGCGGCTCCTTGGCCTGCGAGGCCGCCGAATAGCCGTCCTGCATGTAGTTATGTCCGGCGTTGGAGATCTGCGACAGGCATTCGTTGGCGCAATGGTGGTTGGTCATCACCAGGCCGTCGCCGGAAACGAACGAGGCCGAGCAGCCAAGGGCGAGGCGCGCGGAGGATTGCGTCACCCGCTTGATCCATTCCGCCGAAGGGGTGAAGCCGTAACGGGCCTGCAACTGCTTTACGGGCAGGTTGTCCATCGTCCACATGCCCTCGTCGGCCCAGGCGGAGGGGGCATGGGCCGGGGAGAAGGCCAGAAGGCTGACGCAGAGGGCGCCCGCTGAAAGATATCGAGCCATGCCTGAACCCCTCCTGTCATCCGGTGCGATGCGGGGTGGGGTCTGGGGCCTGCGGCCCCGTTTGGTCAATAGCCGCAGGGTCAAGAGCCGCCGGGGTCAAGAGCCGCCGGGTTCGAGAGCTTGGCACGCAGCCCTTGTCCTTGCGGGCTTGTCTCGTCGATCAGGCCGCGGCGCAGGAACAGGTCGATCAGTACCAGGTTGACGTTGAACTTGAAATCGTCGGTGTCGCGCACCGTCTCGAATACCTGGCCGAGCGGCAGCAGCATGAACTCCTCCACCTCGCCGTCGTTCGGCACCGGAACCCAGTCCGGCGGCAGGCTCAGGTCGTAGCAATGCAGCAGATCCCGGCGCAGGCCCTCCGGCCGTTCCATGCTGTAGGCGATCCTGGTCCTTTTGACGGCCCGCGCCGCCCATGGCGGCGGCAGGTTGCATTCCTCCCGGCCCTCCTTGAGCAAGGTCTGCTCGGGGCTGTAGCCGGCGGCGACGCCGCCCGCGACCAGATGGTCGAGCTTGCCCGGGTCGAGCAGCTTGTCCGCCGCGCGCCGTCCGACCCAGAGATGCGTGCCGTCCGGCCGTTCCACCAGCCCGTTGACATGCACGCCCGCCGCCAGCAGTCCGAAAGCCGGCAGGGCGCCCCGGTCGATGCGGCCAAGGCTCGGGCCCTCCGGCGAGGCGATGATGTCGAACGGCTCGCCGCGAAAGCGGAAATGCCCCGCCTCGGCCAGCGTCCGGCCGAGTTCCTCCAGTATGGACGCATCGGGGAGGTCGAAACCGCCATCCGCGGCCGGGGTCAGGTCACGGACCGCCAGAGCCGGTCCCAGCCGGGGATCGATCCAGCCGAGAACCACCCCCTGCGGACGCGCCCCCTGTAGACGCCCCCCCTGCAGGCGCAACGGCAGCCGGGATCCCGGCAGGCGGGCATTGTTGCAGGCGCGAATGTGACGGGCAAAGCCTTGATCATCCATGTATGTATCCTCGGCCGGGCGCCTTAATCCTGCGGAATGATTTGCATTCCGTGCCGCACATGCCACATCGGCAGGTATGAATTCCTCGGCATCAGGACCCTCCGTTCCCCGACAGACGGCTTGGGGAACGGTCAGCGGCCTGTTGCCCTACCTCTGGCCGCGCGGCGATCTGCGCGGCCGTCTGCTGGTCGTCGGCGCGGTCGTCCTGCTGGTGGCCGCCAAGATCGCCACCGTCTACGTGCCCTATGTCTACTCGCGCGCGGTGGATGTGCTCTCGCGGCACGATCCCTCACACGTCGTGGCGGTGCCGGCCGCGCTGATCGTCGCCTATGGCCTGCTGCGCATCGCCTCCGGCGGCTTCGGCGAGTTGCGCGACGCGGTGTTCGCGCCGGTCAAGCAGCGGGTGATACGGGTGGTGGCGATGCAGACCTTCCAGCATCTGCACGCCCTGTCGCTGCGCTTCCATCTCGACCGGCAGACCGGCGGCGTCAACCGGGCGATCGAGCGCGGCACGGTCGCGATCGAGCTGATCCTGCGTCTCGGCGTGTTCAACATCGTCCCGACCCTGATCGAGACCTTGATGGTCACGGCGGTGATCTGGCATCTGTTCGACTGGCGCTTCGCGCTGGCCACCCTGGTCACGGTGGTGGTCTATGTCGGCTTCACCATCATCTTCACCGGCTGGCGCATCGGGATCCGGCGCCGGATGAACGACATCGACAGCGAGGCCAGCGGCAAGGCCCTCGACAGCCTGTTGAACTACGAGACCGTCAAGTATTTCGGCAATGAGGGTCACGAGGCCCGGCGCTACGACGAGGCCCAGGCGCGCTACGAGCGGGCCGCCGTGCGCACCCAGGTCTCGCTCAACATGCTCAACATCGGCCAGGCGGTGATCATCTCGATCGCGCTGACGGTGGTCATGCTGATGGCGGCGCGAGAGGTGGCGGCCGGACGCATGAATGTCGGCCGGTTCGTGCTGATCAACACCTATCTGATGCAGCTCTACCAACCGCTCAATTTTCTCGGCTTTGTTTACGCGTCGCTGCGCCAGGGCGTCGTCGACCTGGAGCAGATGTTCAATCTGCTCGGCCGCGCGCAGGATGTGTCGGACCGGCCCGGCGCGGGCTCGATCGCCGCCCGGCTGGAGGATGCCCCGGCGGCCACGGTCCGTTTCGAGGACGTCCATTTCGGCTACCGCCCGGACCGCGAGATCCTGCACGGGATCAGCTTCAGCATTCCGCCCGGCGGCCGCACCGCCATCGTGGGTCCGACCGGGGCGGGGAAATCCACTATCAGCCGGCTGCTGTTCCGCTTCTACGACGTCTCCGGCGGAAGCGTGCTGGTCGATAACCGCGACATCCGAAGCTATGTCCAGGGCGCGTTGCGGGCGGCGATCGGCGTGGTGCCGCAGGACACCGTCCTGTTCAACGACACCATCCGCTACAACATCGCCTACGGACGCATCGGCGCCAGCCAGGCCGAGATCGAACAGGCGGCCCGTCTGGCCCAGGTGCATGACTTCGTCCTCAAACTGCCGGATGGCTACGACACGCGGGTCGGCGAGCGCGGCCTGAAATTGTCCGGCGGCGAGAAGCAGCGCGTGGCGATCGCGCGCACCATCCTCAAGAACCCGCGCATCCTGATCCTGGACGAGGCCACCAGCGCGCTGGACACCCACACCGAGCAGGAGATCCAGGCCGCCCTGCGCAGCGTGGTGGCCGACCGCACCACCCTGGTGATCGCCCACCGCCTGTCCACCGTCGTCGATGCCGACGAGATACTGGTGCTCGACGAGGGACGGATCGCCGAGCGCGGCACCCACCGCAGCCTGCTGGCGCGGAGAGGGCTTTATGCCCGGATGTGGACGATCCAGGCCGAGGAAGAGCATGTCCAGGAAATGACCGAGGAAGATCCCCATGAGTTCCGAGCCGAACATCAACCCGTCCTATGAGACGCGCGCTCCCGAGGCGGGCATGCCCGATCCGGACCCGACATTGGGCCGGGACGGCTCGGTTCCGGCGGAGCTCAGCCATGCCGGCGCCGTGGTCGACAAGGCGATCGAATACATGATGAGCAAGGAACTGCCGCCGCTGGCCATCGCCTCGGCGCTGCTGGGCGGCTCGCTCGGCGTGCTCGCCCGGACCATGGACCAGGCCGCCATGCTCAGGATGCTGGCCAACGCCGCCGACAGCGTGCGGGCCGGGGAACTGCACGGCGGCGAATCGCAGGAGGCGAGGTCCGGCGGAACTTGACGAAAGCGGGGCGGACCGTCATAAGCCGCGGCTCCATGGAAATCGAGGCCGGGTGTTCGTGCGCCGGGCTGATGTCGTATCGAGGATGATCGAGATGTCTCGCCGCTGCCAGATAACCGGCAAGGGCGTGCTGACGGGCAACAATGTCAGCCACGCCAACAACAAGAGCCGGCGCCGCTATTTGCCGAACCTCCAGGAGACCTCGCTTCTCTCCGACGTGCTCGGCACCTCGATCCGCCTGCGCGTGACCGCGAATGCGATCCGCACCGTCGAGCATAACGGCGGTCTCGATGCATTCCTGCTGAGCACGCCGAACCGTCGCCTGCCGCTCGAGGCGCAGTCGCTGAAGCGCCGCATCCAGCGCGCCCAGATCAAGAAGACCGCCGCCGCCGCCATCTGAGGCCGGCCGCCTGCCCGACAGGCGCGCCTGTCGCGGTTCAGGCTTGCAAAACAGCCGCGTCTGCCGCATGTCAGGCGCGTCTTCCATCGCTCGGCGGGCGTTGTTCCACGCTGCTTCCCGCCCGGCGGGAAAGCAGGGAATGATGGCCGGCCGCGTTCGGCGTTTTCGTCGATATCCAGTCAGATCCCCTCTGGGAGGTTCGCGTGTCCGCACAGTCCGAGCTATCGCATATCCGCAACATCGGGATAACCGCGCATATCGATGCCGGCAAGACCACGACGACGGAGCGGATTCTCTTCTACACCGGCGTGTCGCACCGCATTGGCGAGGTGCATGAAGGCAACACCACGACCGATTATATGGACCAGGAGCGTGAGCGCGGCATCACCATCACCTCCGCCGCGGTGACCTGCGAGTGGAAGGACCACCGCATCAACATCATCGACACCCCTGGCCACATCGATTTCAACATCGAGGTGAACCGGTCGCTGCGCGTGCTCGACGGCGCCGTGTTCATCATCGAGGGCGTCGCCGGCGTGCAGCCGCAGTCCGAGACCAACTGGCGTCTCGCCGACCGCTACAACGTGCCGCGCGTCATCTTCATCAACAAGCTCGATCGCACGGGCGCCGATTTCTACCGCGCCTTCGACACGCTCAAGGAGAAGCTCGACATCGTGGCGCTACCGCTGCAGCTGCCGATCGGCGTCGAGGACGGTTTTGTCGGGGTGGTGGACCTGGTCGAGATGAAGGCGATCGTCTGGGAAGGCGGGGAGCTGGGCGCCAAGTTCCATGACGAGGAAATTCCCGCCGATCTGGCCGAGCGGGCCAAGGAAGCCCGCCAGCTGCTGCTCGACACCGCCCTGGCCGCCGACAACGAGGCGATGGAGGAGTATTTCGAGAAGGGCGACGTCTCGGTCGCGACCCTGAAGCGGGCGATCAAGAAGGGCACCATCTCGGGCGAGTTCCGTCCCGTGCTGTGCGGGACCGCGTTCAAGAACAAGGGCGTGCAGCCCCTGCTCGATGCCGTGCTGGATTACCTGCCGGCGCCCGACGAGGTCGAGGGCATCCGCGTCGCCGCCGAGGAAGGCCAGGAGGATGGGGATCCCTCGCTGCGCCGCCTGATCCGCATCGACTCCAAGGCCTCGTTCGCGGGCCTCGCCTTCAAGATCATCAACGACAAATACGGCACGCTGACCTTCGTGCGCATCTATTCCGGCACGTTGAAGTCCGGCGACATGGTGCTGAACACCACCAAGGACCACAAGGAGCGCATCGGACGGATGTTCCAGATGCACGCCGACAAGCGCGCCGAGATCAAGGAAGTCCATGCCGGCGACATCGCCGCCTTCGTCGGCCTGAAGGACACCGGCACCGGCGACACGCTGGCTTCGTCGGACGATCCGGTGATCCTGGAGCGGATGGCATTCCCGGTTCCGGTCATCGACATCTCGGTCGAGCCGAAGACCAAGGACGGCGTCGAGAAGATGACCCTGGCGCTGCAGAAGCTCGCCGGCGAGGATCCCTCGCTGCGTCTCAAGACCGACCAGGAGACCGGGCAGACCATCCTGTCGGGCATGGGCGAGCTGCATCTCGAGATCATCATCGACCGGCTGCGCCGCGAATACGGCGTCGACGCCAATATCGGTGCGCCGCAGGTGGCCTACCGCGAAACCATCAGCAAGCCGCACACCGAGATCTACACCCACAAGAAGCAGTCCGGCGGATCGGGCCAGTATGCCGAGGTCAAGATCGTGTTCGAGCCGCTGCCACGCAACGAGGGCATCGTCTTCGAGAACAAGGTCGTCGGCGGCACGGTCCCGCGGGAATATATCCCTGCGGTCGAGAAGGGCATCCGGATGCAATCCTCGACCGGCGTGCTGGCCGGCTTTCAGACGGTGGATTTCAAGTTCACCCTGACCGACGGCAAGTACCACGACGTCGATAGCTCGGCGCTGGCTTTCGAGATCGCGGCCAAGGCCTGTTTCCGCGAGGGCATGAAGAAGGCGTCACCCGTCATCCTCGAGCCGATCATGGATGTCGAGGTGACCACCCCCCAGGACCATGTCGGCGACGTGGTCGGCGATCTCAACCGTCGCCGCGGCATGATCCAGAACCAGGAAAGCTCCGGCTCGACCGTGCTGGTGCGGGCCCAGGTGCCGCTGAAGGAGATGTTCGGCTACATCTCGCATCTGCGCTCGATGACCAAGGGGCGCGCTTCCTTCACCATGCAGTTCCACCATTATGATCCGGTGCCACGCAACATCGCCGAGGAGATCATGACCAAGTCGGCGTAACGACCGGTCTCCGTCTAGGCATAGAGCGCGGCCAGCAGCGGATCGGAGATGCCGCTGGTGCCGCTGCCCGGATAAAGGGCGCTTATCAGGCCGGCGTTGGCGGAGCCATCGGTGCCGCTGGTTCCGTCATCGGTGCCGGTTCCGTCATCGCCGGTGCTGCCTCCGGTCAGCAGGATCATCGCCGGATCGGTGCCGGAGGTGCCGGCTGCATTCTGCTCGCCGGTCAAGGCCAGGAAGCGCTCGGCATAGTTCTGGATCTTGCTCGGGCTGGTGAAATCCGACAGCTTCACCTTGCTCGTGATCAGCGTGACCTGCTGGTCATAGGGCAGCGAGCCATAGGTGTCGGCGAGCCCGAGATCCGTGGTCACGACCTTGAGCAGGGTCGGATCGCTCATCAGTTGGACCACGCTGGTGATCGCGGGCGCGGTGCGCGTGAAATAGAGCGCGCTGTCCATGCCCGGTGTCAGCTTGCCCTGTGCCGTCTCATACTGGTTGGTCTCATACTGGGACACGATGCTGGTGACGTTGGACGTGTCCAGCAGCGCCGGGATCTGCTGATCCGTGACCTGCGGCAGGAAGCTCAGCTTGTCGCCCTTGGCGACGGCAGCGTTCGCGTTGGCCTGCAGCGTGACCTTGCCTTCGGCGTCCACCGACTGGACGACACCGACCACCTTGCTGCCATCGGTGATGACCTGTCCGGACTGGACGCTCAGCCCAGCGGTGCCCAGCGCCAGAATGTTGTCGTTGGTGGTGGCGGCGGCGGTTGCCGCGATCAGGGTGCCGATATTGGCCACGCCGATCCCGATCGATACATCGATGCGGGAGCCCGCCTTCAGGCTGGCGGTCGTGGCGGCGGTCAATGTCACGTTGCCGGACGGATCGACCGACTTGATCGTGCCGATCACATTGCTGCCGCTCATCAGGGTCTGGCCCGCGCTCAGGTTCAGGCCGGCGGTGCCGAGCGAGACGATCGAGGCGCCGCTGTCGATGGGCTGCTGGCTCATCGCGACGAAGCTGGTGTAGGCGCGCGGCGCCACCGAAAGCTTGGTGTTGTCGATCGGATTGATGATGTTGAGGCCGGTGCTGCCGCTGGACGTGACACTGAAGCCGGTTGCGGTCAGTGCGCCCGAAAGCAGGGATGTGGCGCTGGAGGCGGTGATGCTGGTCGTCGTCGGGGTGCTGGGATCCGCGGCCGGCGCCGCCACCGAGACGACATTGGCGATACGGACCGGAGCGCCGGCGCTGCTGGATGCGAGAGCCAGGCTATAGACCGTGTTGCCTGCGCTGTCCGTGCTGGTGCTGACGGCCGGCGCGCCGCTCGACCCTATGATCGCGCCGCTGGCGTCCACGCTGTAGCTCGCCGAGGCCGCGGCGCCGGCGGTGGAGGTGGATTGGACGGCCGTGGTGAGGGCGGCCGCGACCGATGCGGCCGCCGAACCATCATTGAGCACGTACGACCAGGATTCGGCCGGAGAGGCCGCGGTCAGGCTGCTGTTCGCGCTGCCCCAGCCCAGGTTGTTGAACGAAATCGAGGAGGCGGCGCTGCCCCCGGTGACGAAGCTGGTCGCGTCCCCATCGCCGAAATCCATCGAGATCATCGCCCGGCCGGTCATCGCCTTGACGAAATGCAGGTCATCGGTGCTGCCCAGGGACTGCACCAGCGAACCCGTGGCTGACGGGTCCTGGGTCAGCAGCTGTTTGAGCAGGCCGGTCTCGGTGCTCATGCCGGACATGTTGTAGGCGCCCAGAACGACCTGGAGCGCGCCCTGGTTCTGGTTCTTGAGCAGGTCGGCCGGGGAGGAGATGTTCACGCTGTCGGTCAGGAAACCGGTGACCGCGCGCTGGATGGCCGGATCGGACTTGACCATCAGCGCGGCCTGCTTGGCTTCGTTCTTGGTGATCGAGAGATAGCTGTTGATGGCAGACACGCCGGACATGGACCATTTTCCCCGAGGAACTCGATCGTCCACAACTATAGCGTGCATCATGAGCGAAACCAACCTAATTTGGAGGCGGTGTCGCTTTTACATTGTCGGTCCGCCGGATGAAGTCCGCGACATTGTCATGCAGCTGCTTCAGCGACGGCAGATTGGCATAGACCATGTGGCCGGAGCGATATTGGCGGTATTCGATGTTGGCCCGCAGCCGGTCCGGGATCGGCAGATGACGCATCTCGTAGATGCCCTCGAAATAGGGCGTCGCCAGGTCGTAGAAGCCCGCGTTCAGCAGGATCTTCAGCTTGGGGTTGTATTTCATCGCCGCCGCCAGATCGACCATGACGTTGGGCGATCCCGCGAGCGGCGCGTCGGCGCCGGGTGGGCGGTGCTTCATGTCCCACTCCTTTTCGATGTCGATTTCCGGCTTGTAGGTGAGGCCTTCGCCGTAACGCAGGTTCTTGCGGACGTAATCGTTGAACACGGCGACATAGGCCGAGCCGATCGCGGCACTTTGGGGGTCATAATCCGCCTCCTTGCTCAGCGGGTCCATGCTCGGGCCGGAAAAGCGGGTATCGAGCCGGCCGGTGGTGGCGCCGGTGTCGTCCTGCAGCATCTTCTCGAACTGGCCGCCATTGATGCGCAGGTCGGATTTCTTGATATAGTCGGTCGATAGTCCGGTGTAGCGGTGCAGCGTCTCGGCGATCGCGTCGCGACGCGCCGGCGCCAGGGCGGAGCCTTCGCCGAGCGCCTCGCTATAGTCCGTCATCGTGAAATGCTCGACCTCGCCGAGCAGGGCCGGCAGGTCGCCCGGCGCGCCGGCAGGCAGCTTGTGGTGGTACCAGGCCGTGGCGGCATAGGTGGGCAGCGCCACCACGTAGGGCAGGTCGATGCCGGGGTCGTATTGCGGCGCATCGACGCTCGCATCGAAATTCAGGATCTGGGACAGCAGCATGACGCCGTTCAGGTCGATCACCTTGTCCATCTGCAGGTCGTTTGCCAGCACGGCCGACCGGGTGGTGCCGTAGCTCTCGCCGAACAGGTATTTCGGCGAATTCCAGCGGCCGTATTTCGACAGGAAGGCGGCGATGAAATCCGAAAAGGCGTGCGCGTCCTGGTCGATGCCGTAGAATGATTTTTCCTTGTCGGGTCCGGCGATGCGCGAGAAGCCGGTTCCCGGCGCGTCGATGAAGACGAGGTCGGTGCTGTCGAGCGGGCTTTCGTCGTTGTTGACCAGCCCGTAGGGCGCCGCATCGGTATGGCTGTCGTCGGACGTGACGACCCGCCTCGGTCCGAACGCGCCCATATGCAGCCAGACGCTCGATGAGCCCGGGCCGCCGTTGAACAGGAAGGTGATCGGCCGGTTCTCGGCGCGCACGCCCTTCCTGAAATAGACGACATAGAACATCGAGGCTTCGGCCTTCTGCTTGTCGGGCCTCGGGTCGTTGGACGAGCCGTCCTTGCTGTCCGGCGCGGGGTCCGTGGTGTCGTCCCATCCTTTCGGATGCACGATCAGGGTGCCGGCGGCCGCCTGATACTCGATCCGGTTGCCACCGATCATGACGCTGCCGTCGGTGAGGCTCTGGGTCGGCTGGAGACCGGGTGTCTTGTGGTCCTTGTGGGGGGTCTCGATCTGGATGTCGTCTTCATCGGCGCGGGCGGCCAGGCCGCTCAGGCATGAGCTGGCAAGAAGGCAGGCGGCAAGCAGATGGCGAAGAGGTCGCAAGATCGAGCTCCGGTTCCGTCGTGGAGATGGCCAAATACCACGACGCGGCGATCTTGACCCGCCCGGACGCGCGGATTTCCCTGCGGGCGGATAACAAGTCGGAACGTCAACGTGAGGACAGCCTCCGTCGAAGCCTTGAAATACAAGCTAGTTCAGAAAGGATTTGTTAGGAAAACGGGCCGGAACCGTCAGTCGAGGCGATCCTGGAAGGGCGGCGGCGCCTACACGGCCCGCCAACCCGCCTCGGTGCAGATCACGCGCCCGTCCTTCTCCAGCTTGCTCAGATGCGAGACCAGGTTCGCGCGCGCCGGCACCATCAGCCCGGGCTTGAGATTGACGTAGGCCCGCGCGAGCAGGCTTTCGAGCGGACGCGGCCGGCCGTCGAGCAGGGCCAGGATCGAGGCTTCGCGCGCCAGGCGATGCTCGATCAGGCCCTGCACGGTCTCGAACGGCTTGGTGATCGCCGGACCATGCGCCGAAAGCATCAGCCGGTCATGCCGGTCGCGCACCCGTTCCAGGTTGGCGAGGAACAAGGTCAGGTCGCCATGAGGCGAGGGCGGCACCACCGAGGTCGACCAGCCCATCACATGATCGGCGCTGAAGATGATGCCATCGTCGCGCGCCAGGCAGATATGGTCCGAGGCGTGACCCGGCGTGTGCAGGACGGTCATGCCGGCGATGCGGTCGCCATCCTCGAGCTTGATGTCCGCGTCGAACTCCGGGTCCTCGCTGACGCGGAAGCCGGCGGTCGGCACGCCGAGGCGTCGCGCCAAGGCGGCGGCGCCGTCGACATGATCGTGATGGGTGTGACTGACCAGGACATGGGTGAGCCGGCCGCGGCATTCCGCGACGATCGCCTCCAGATGGGCCTCGTCCTCCGAGCCGGGGTCGATCAGCGCGGTTCCCCCTTGCCAGTCCACCAGCCAGCTATTGGTGCCGTTATAGGTCATCAGCGAGGGGTTGGGGGCCACGATGCGCCGTATCCCCGACGCGATCTCAAGGGGGTGCGCGCGCGGGGGAGGGTCCTCGGTCAGCTTCCAGCTGCGATGTCTCGGGCTCATCGGATCAGCCGAACGCGCCCACGTCGTGCATCACCGCGACGCTGATCTCGCGCACCAGATCGAACAGGCGGCGCATCGGCTGGAAGATCTCGGCATCCTCGCGCGAATAGGCGAGGTCGGTGCGCGGCGCGCGCGGCTCGCGGAAGTCGAGCGTCACCGAATGGTCCGGAGCCGGCGGGAAGATCTCGGTGAGCTGCTTCAGCGCCGTGGGGATCTCGAGGCGCATGATCTGGTCGTCGAGATCCTGGCGGGTGAAGCCGTAGCGCGGCGAGAAATACGGGATCCGCGTGGAAAGCAGCCAGATCCGCTCGATCAGCGCGAGGCGGATCGCATGCAGCAGCATCTCCTTGAGCTGCATGCGCGGCGCATCCGGCCAGGCGGCGCGCAGGGCCAGGTGGTCGGCCTGGATGCGACGGAACATCGACTGGGTGGAGGCCCACAAATCGAGCCGCTCCAGCCCTTTCGCCAGCCCGACCAGGGCGTCCCGGCGGTTCGGGTTGGCCTCGTGCGCGGCGCGGTCGAGCCAGACGCCGGGATCGAGCGGGAGCACGATGGCGCGCAGCACGTCGCGGTCGGCAAGGGCCAGGGCGTGGCTCGCGAAATCCAGCGCGCGGCGGAATCGCGGGCTCTTGAGCAGGAACTCCTCGAACGTCTCGGGATGGCGCGCCGCCGCCAGGCCGAGGCCCTGCAGCGTGTTGGCGCACCAGCCGAGCTGCTGCAGGATGGCGTTGTTGGGAATCGCGCGCAATTCGCTCGGATGCTTGATCCTCGCACTGCCGCCGCCCGAATCCGACTGACGCGCCGGCGGACGCGAGCCGGTGCGGTCGATCAGCGCCGGGCCGAATGCGCCTAGCAACGCCGCATAGCCGGGGTCCTCGACCAGGTCGGTCATGCCTGAGGCGATGGTCGAGAAGAAGTCCGCGGAAAAATCCGGCATGTCGTAGATCGGATCCTCGTCGAGCCGGACGTTGGCGAAGGCGTGCTCGGCGATGGTCGCGATGGTGGCGTCGGCCAAGGCGGGCGTGCCGAACAGCATGTAGCCGTCGCCGCCCTGGAAGGCCGATTCCTCGCGATAGGCGATGCCCGCATGGGCGAAGGTGGCGCGCGAGCGGGCCGGAGAAAGATAATCCAGCCGGTCCGCGAGGTGGAAGGGATGGGCGCCGCGGCCGATGCTTTCGCCATGGGTGTCGAACAGGATCACCTCGACATCGGTGAGCCCGTGCTTGCGCAGCAGGTCGGCGGCCTTGAGGCGCAGCCGCTCGACGAGGTAGGTGGCGGCGAGCTGGCCGACATAGCGGCCGGAATCCGAATAGCCGAATTGCAGCGCCATGCGGCCGGTCTGGCGCAGGTAATCGCGCCAGTGACGCGACCGCAACGCCTCCTCGATCACCACCGCGCCATGCTCGAGCGCCTCCTGGGTCTCGAACAGCGGGCTGATCTCGATATTCCGCTCGATGCCGAACAGCCGGGCCAGCCAGAGCGCCACCAGCAAGGTGTAGCCGCTCTCGGTCTCGGCGATCAGGAAGCGCACCTTGCTGTAAGCGTCGATGTGCTTGACCATCTGCGCCACGGTCATCATCAGCTTGGCCGCCGATGCCTGCTCGGCCAGCAGCGCCCCGAAATCCACCGCCAGGCTCTGCACCTCGTCGAGGCGCTCGTTGATCGTGGTCAGCAGGGCGCGACGCTGTGCCGGGTTGTCGGGGTTGTCGGTGATGCCGAGGCGTTGGCGCGCGACATTATGCAGCTGGGTGGAGTTCAACCGCGTATGCGTGTGAGCCGCTCCCATCCCGTGCGAGACGAAGCCGGCATGGGCCACGGCGAGCGGCAGCCGGTCGGCTTCCGGGGCATCCCGGGCCGCCTCGCGGAATTCGGCCTCGAGATCGGCGGGCGAAAGGATCGCCTGCTGCCGCTTGTCGATC
>CAXTCT010000023.1:0-15995 GCA_964242565.1 uncultured Acetobacteraceae bacterium
CTACGGCCGCACAGGCCCGGGGCTACCTGACCTCCTGCGTCCGTTCGCCGGGCCTGGGCTGGATCGGACTGGCCCTGCTGGCGGACGGCCCGGCGCGGATCGGCACGCGCATGCGGGCCTATGACCCGGTTCGTGGCGGTGACATGCCGGTCGAGATCGTGGAGCCGGTGGCCATCGACCCGCAGGGCGTGCGCCTGCATTCGACCCGCGGGGAGTTCGCCTGCATGGCTGAGCCGGCCTGGATCGCCCGCTCGGCCCTTGCCGGCGCCATGGAGCTGCCGCGCGACCCGTCCGCCGGCCTGTCGATCGAGCCTCTCGATCACGCACCTCTCGTTCGCCTTGCCTCGCGACGCGGCCAGGAAGCCGTCCGGGCGGCAAGCGTGCGCAGCCATTACGGCCTCGTCCTGCCGTCCGGACCGGCCTGCGCGTCGCGGAACGGCGTGGGTTTTGTCGGCATCGCCCCGCAGGCCTGGTTGGTCACCGGGATCGAGCCCGCGGCGCTGGAACAGGCGCTGGGAGATGCCGCCAGCCTGTTCGACTGGAGCGACAGCCGGGCGTTGCTTCGGCTCGGCGGCGGCCGGGTGCGCGACGTCCTGGCGAAAGGCTTGGCGATCGACCTGCATCCGCGTGTATTCAGCTCCGGCTGCGCCGCGGTCACGCGGATCGGACATATCGGCGTGACGCTCTGGCAGACCGACGCCGCGCCGCATTATCTGGTGGCCGTTCCGCGCTCCTATGCCGGGGATCTGCTCCGCTGGCTGCTGCAGGCAGGAGCCGAACACGGCACCGGCCTGGCCTGATCATCACCTATCGGAGCTGTTGGGCCATGAACGAAGCCGCCGCGCTGACCAGTTTCATCCTGACCCTGTCCTGTCCGAACCGGCCCGGCATCGTGGCCGCGGTGGCGACGTGCCTGTTCGAGGCGTCCGGCAACATCACCGAGGCGCACCAGTATGATGATTTCGAGACCGGCCGCTTCTTCATGCGCGTGCTGTTCACCATAGAAGGCGGCCCCGAGCGGCTGACCTGGCTCCGCCACCGTTTCGAGGGCGTGGCGGACCGTTTCAGGATCAGCTGGAAGCTGCATGACCGGGCCCAGAAGCGCCGGGTGATGCTGCTGGTGTCGAAGTTCGACCATTGCCTGGTGGATCTGCTGTATCGCTGGCGTATCGGCGAGCTGCCGATGATCCCGACCGCGATCGTCGCGAACCATCCGCGCGAGACCTACGCCCATATCGATTTCGACGGCGTCCCGTTCCACTACCTGCCCGTCACCAAGGCCACGCGCGAGGCGCAGGAGGAGCGGCTCTGGACCCTGGTGCAGGAGACCCATACCGAGCTGGTCGTGCTGGCGCGCTACATGCAGGTGCTGTCCGACGAGATGTCGGCGCGGCTGGCGGGGCAATGCATCAACATCCACCACTCCTTCCTGCCCGGCTTCAAGGGCGCCAAGCCCTACCATCAGGCGCATGCGCGCGGCGTCAAGCTGATCGGCGCCACGGCGCACTACGTCACCGCGGATCTCGACGAGGGGCCGATCATCGACCAGGACGTGGAACGGGTCAGCCATACCGACAGGCCCGAGGATCTGGTGCGCAAGGGCCGCGACATCGAGCGGCGCGTGCTGTCGAGTGCTGTGCGTTACCATCTCGATGATCGGGTGATCCTGAACGGCGCGAAAACCGTCGTGTTCGGTGATTGAGATGCCGCAAGCCGTTGCAGGGCCAGCCGAGACCATGGCGCGGCGCATCGATGGGCGCGCCTTCGCCGACCGGCTGCTGGTCGAGACCGCCCGCGAGGTCGGCCGGTTCACGGCCGAGCATCATGCGGTGCCGGGCCTGGCGGTGGTGCTGGTGGGCGAGGACCCGGCAAGCGAGGTGTATGTCCGCAACAAGGCGAAAAGCTGCGTCGCGGCCGGCATGAACTCGCTGATGCACCGCCTGCCGGCCGATGCCGGGCAGGAGCAATTGCTGTCCCTGGTGGCGCAGCTCAATGCCGATCCGGCGGTCGACGGCATCCTGGTGCAGTTGCCGCTGCCGGCCGGGATCGACGCGGGGGCAGTGCTGTCCAGCATCGACCCGGACAAGGACGTGGACGGGTTCCACGTCGTCAATGCCGGGCGCCTGGCCCTGGGCCTGCCCGGTCTGGTGCCCTGCACGCCGCTCGGCTGCCTGATGCTGCTGCGTGCCGAACTGGGCGAGCTGGGCGGCCTGAACGCCGTGGTGATCGGGCGCTCCAACATCGTCGGCAAGCCGATGGCACAACTTCTGCTAGGCGAGAACTGCACCGTCACGGTGGCGCATTCGCGCACACGCGAGCTTCCGGCGCTCTGCCGGCAGGCCGACATGCTGATTGCCGCGGTGGGAAGGCCGGAGATGGTGCGCGGGAGTTGGATCAAGCCCGGTGCGACGGTGATCGATGTCGGCATCAACCGGGCGATGCGGGACGGGCGGACCAGGCTGGTGGGCGATGTGCATTTCGAGGAGGTGCGGCAGGTTGCGGGCAGGATCACGCCGGTTCCGGGCGGTGTCGGGCCGATGACGATCGCCTGCCTGTTGCGCAACACGTTGCAGGCGGCGCGCCTGCGCCGGCCCGGGTCATAAGGTCCGGGTCATAAGGTCCGGGTCATAAGGTCCGGGTCATAAGGTCCGGGTCATCAGGGTCCGGGATCATGAGGGAGGGGCAGCCATGACCAATAGCTGGAGAGTGAGCGCGCTGGCCGATCGTCATCGTGCGCTGGGTTCGGCGCTCGAGGACTGGAACGGCATGGGCACCGCCTGGACCTACCGGTCGGACCTGCGCGACGACCATGCCGCGATACGCACGCGTGCCGGACTGATGGATGTCTCCGGCCTGAAGAAGCTGCATCTGGTCGGCCCGCACGCCTCCGCCGTGCTCGACGAGGTGACCACGCGCAACGTCGAGAAGATCACGCCGGGCAGGTCGGCCTATGCCGCGATGCTCAACGATGGCGGCAGGTTCATCGAGGATTGCATCCTTTACCGCACCGGCCCCGACGCCTGGATGGTGGTGCATGGCAGCGGCGCCGGTCACCAGACGATCGCCTCGGCGGTGGTCGGCCGCAATGTCGCCATGCTGTTCGACGACGACCTGCATGATCTCTCGCTGCAGGGACCGGTGGCGGTCGATTTCCTGGCCAGGCATGTGCCCGGGCTGCGCGAGCTGCGCTATTTCCACCACATGCAGACGACCCTGTTCAAGAAGCCGGTCATGATCTCGCGTACCGGCTATACCGGCGAGCGCGGCTACGAGATCTTCTGCCGCGGCGCCGACGCGCCCTTGATCTGGGACAGC
Source organism: uncultured Acetobacteraceae bacterium (assembly GCA_964242565.1). GTDB lineage: Bacteria > Pseudomonadota > Alphaproteobacteria > Acetobacterales > Acetobacteraceae > Lichenicoccus. Next base: position 3,316 of record CAXTCT010000023.1, read on the forward strand.
ATCCTCGAGCAGGGAAGCGAGATGGGGATCGTGCCGACCGCCTTCACGGCACTCGACCTGCTTCGCGTCGAGAGCTACCTGCTATTCTACCCCTACGACAATTCCGAGATGTATCCCTTCGAGAACGACCCGCCGGGCGACAGCCTGTGGGAGCTGGGGCTCGATTTCACCGTCAGCCCCGGCAAGACCGGATTTCGCGGGGCAGGTGCCCATTATCTGCTGAAGGGCCGCGAGCGCTTCCGCATCTTCGGCGTGCTGCTCGATGGCGATGTCGCGGCGGAGGCCGGCGCCGAAGTGTTCGCCGATGGCAGGCGCGCAGGCATTGTGACCTGCGGCATGGTCTCCAGCCTGACCGGACGCTCGATGGCGATCGCGCGCCTGGATGTCGATGCCGCCATGCCGGGCAAGCCGCTCGAAGTGGCCAACGTCGCGGGCCGCATCAAGGGCATCGCGCACAGCCTGCCCTTCGACGATCCGGAGAAAAAGAAGCGCACGCAGGTCGGTTGAGGGAGCGTCGATGCCATCGGAACTGGTCGCACCCGCGGATGCCCGTCCCCAGACCGTGCCGGCCGGGCTGCACCGGCAGCTTTCCTGGACCGGCGCCTTCTGGATCGCCAGCGGCGTTCCGGCGCTGGTGCTGTTCTCGATCGGGCAGATCGGCGCCACGGTCGGCCGCGCGTCCTGGCTGGTCTGGATCGTCTCGATCCTGTTCGGCTTCGTGCAGTCCTTCACCTATGCCGAGATCGCCGGGCTGTTCCCGAACAAGTCCGGCGGCGCCTCGGTCTATGGGGCGATCGCCTGGGTGCGCTATGGCAAGCTGTTCGCGCCGCTCTCGGTCTGGTGCAACTGGCTGGCCTGGACGCCGGTGCTCTCGATCGGGTCGGGACTCGCGGCGGGCTATGTGCTGAGCATCCTGTTTCCGGCCAATGCCGCGATCAACGACTGGCAACTGACCCTGCTCGATCTCGGCTGGGTTCGCGCCGGGCTGACCTTGCGCCTGAATGCGACCTTCTTCCTGGGGGCGATCCTGCTGCTGATCGCCTTCGCCATCCAGCATCGCGGCATCAGCGGCGCGGCGCGCGTGCAGATGATCCTCGGCATCGTCGGCCTCGCCCCCCTGCTTCTGGTCGGGCTGGTGCCCCTGCTGACCGGCGACGTGCTCGCCTCGCACCTGCTGCCCTTGCTGCCGCTCGACCGGGCGGCGGACGGCAGCGTGCGGCTCGGCCAGTGGGACATGCACGGGATCACCCTGGTGGCGGGCGGGCTGTTCATCGCCGCCTGGTCGACCTACGGCTTCGAGACCGCGGTGTGCTACACACGCGAGTTCCGCGATCCCCGGCGCGACACCTTCAAGGCGATCCTGTATTCGGGGCTGCTCTGCATCTTCGTGTTCACGATATTGCCGCTGACGTTCCAGGGCGTGCTCGGGCTTGGCCGGATGGTGACGCCGGCGGTGCTCGACGGCCACGGCAACATCGTAACCCAGGCGACCTATGACGGCATCCTGGCGCCGGACATCGGCAGCGGCATGGGTGTGGCGCGCGCGCTCGCCGGCATGATCCATGGCGGCGCCGCGGTGCAGACGATCATCGTGGTGATGCTGGTGCTGGCGCTCACGCTTTCGATCATCACCTCGATGGCGGGGTCGTCGCGCACGCTCTACCAGGCCTCGCATGACGGCTGGCTGCCGCGCTATCTGAACCACGCCAACGAGCGCGGCGCGCCGACCCGGGCGATGATGACCGATTTGGGCTTCAACCTCGTCCTGCTGCTGCTGTCGGACTACACCTTCGTGCTGGCGATCTCGAATGTCTGCTACATCATCTTCAACTTCCTGAACCTGAATGCGGGCTGGATCCACCGTCTCGACCGCCCCGGCTGGACGCGGCCGTTCCGCGCGCCGGGCTGGCTGCTCGGTGCCGGTGCCGTCCTGTCCTTCGTCAACCTGGCCCTGCTCGGACTGGGTGCCGACATCTGGGGTGCTGGAACGTTGCTGACCGGGATCGTCTGCGCGGGGCTTATCCTGCCGGTGTTCGTGTTCCGGCACTACATACAGGATCGCGGGGTGTTTCCCGCCGCCATGGCCGACGACATGCATCTGGGACTGGCGGGCGTGCGCAGCCGCGCCGGCGCGCTGCCCTATCTCGCCCTTGCGGCCGGGGTAATGGTGGTCCTTGTCAGCCACCGGCTCGCAAGGACCGGCTGATGATCGCAAGCCGGCCGACCTACCAGGCGTTGCGCCTCGATCCGGCCGGCCGCGCCCACCTGCTCGTGTGCGACCGCATGGCGGGATGGTCGCTGGAAGGCGGTCCGGTGGAAACCTGGCTCGTGTCCGGCGACAGCCGGGCCGCGCAGGAGCCGGGCGGGAGCATCGTGTTCAGGGCGGTTCCGCAATTGCTGGCGCGCCTTGGGCATCGCCTGGCGGTGGAGAAGATCGGCCTGCGCCTGTATGCCGCCGGGGAGGAGGCGTTCCTGTGGGACGTGGCGGGCCTCGCCGAGGCGGCCGGGATGAGCCGCGAGGAAATGGCGCTGACCCGGCTCGGCGGCGTCTCGCGACGGGTGCGCTGCATCCATTGCGGCACCAGCATGGAGCGGGTCACGACCAGCCTCATCGCCTGTGCAGGCTGTCACGCCACCCTGCTGGTGCGCGATCATTTCTCGAGGCGGCTCGGCGCCTTCATGGGCGTGCAGGCCGATGCCGAGGTGGCGGGCGAGCATGACGCGGCCGTGGCGCTGTCCTCGTGAACCAGCCGCTCACCTGGCCGTCGCGGGTGCGCGAGACGGCGCTGCTGGGGTCGGGGCTGCTGGGTTCGGGGCTGCGTCGCTTCGTGCTCGAACGCGCCGACGGCGGGGATTATCCGGCCGCCTCCGCCGGCGCGCATGTCCTGCTCTCGCTGAACGGCGTATCGCAGAACGGCTTGGCGCGGCGCTGGAAGAATGCCTACTCGCTGGTCTCGCCGCCGGAGCAGACACGCCATCTGGAGATCATCGTGCGCCGGGTGTCCGCCTCTCGCGGCGGCTCGGCCTACATGCACGACCAGATGCGGCCCGGGGACGCGGTGGACGTCACCGGACCCGCCAACCTGTTCCCGATCTACCGCCCGGCGCACCGGCATCTGCTGCTGTCCGCCGGCATCGGCCTCACCCCGTTCCTGTCGTACGTGCCGGCGCTGCGACGGGAGGGTGCGGCTTTCGCGCTGCACCATGTCTGCCGCGCCGGGGACGAGGCCGCGTTCGCGCAATTGCTGGCGCCCTATGCGAGTTCCGACATCACGATCCACACGGCGCGCGACGCGCTCGACCTGCCGCGCCTGCTCCGCGACGAGGGACTGGGCACGCATCTCTATGTCTGCGGGCCGGAGAATTTCATGCGGGGCGTGGTGGATGCCGCGCGACAGGCCGGATGGCCGCTGGCGAAACTGCACCGGGAGATTTTCGGCGCCCCACCTGGAGGTGCGCCTTTCCTGGCCATCCTCGACCGCAGCCGGCGGCGCATCCCGGTGGCCGCCGACGAAACCCTGTTGTCGGCGCTGGAGGCCGCCGGCATCGACGCTCCCAGCCTGTGTCGCGGGGGCGCCTGCGGACAATGCCGGGTCGGCGTGCTGGATGGCCTGCCCGACCATCGCGATCATGTGCTCGACGCGGCCGAACGAGCCGGCGGGCGGTCGATCATGACCTGCGTCTCGCGCGCGCTGGGTGATACCCTGGTGCTGGATCTGTGAGGTTTCCGCGATGAACATCCCGTTTCGCACCGATGGCAGCTTTCGCGACGATTACCGCTTCAGCAACCGCGACGAGACCGTGCTGCGCTTCCCGTTCCCGTTCGGCGAAGACCAGTACATGTATTCGGTCAATATCGAGCCGCATGTGCCGTCCGCCTCGATGCCGGCATTCGCCCACAGCTTCGATATCGACGAGCATTACATCGTCGAATGCCGCGAGCGTGCCCGCGTGCTGGCCGAGGACCCCGGGCGCTGCCAGGTGCTGCCGCACATGATGCCCGCCCAGTGGGACATGCTGGAGCTCGGCATGCGCTCGCTTTCGGCGGATTATCCCGACCAGTTCTCGCTGCACGCCGAGGGCGAGAACTGGCACTGGATCAACCGCCCGCTCGGCATCGAGGACCGGTTCACGTTCGGCCGCGCGGACAGCCTGAAGCTGCCGCCGTTCGAATACATCACGCGGCAGATGCAGGGCGACTTCACCCTGCAGGACCAGCGCGACGGCGACCTCTGGATCGACGGCGGCATGGTCACCACCCAGGCCGACTGGTCGCTCGATTTCGATCTCGGCATGTCGTTCAAGGAATGGCACGCGCCGGTGCCCAAGGCGCACCAGATGGGCGTGTTCGACCGGGCGCTGAAATACCTGCTGGCCCTCCAGCTAGGCCGCCCGGTGCGGCGCCTGAACTGGACCATCACCATCAACCCGCGGCTCGACACCTCGCCCGAGAATTATCCGGTCTGGGGACCTGAGCGGGCGAGCGTCACGCCGGAGAATGTCTCGGCGAGGATGCATCTGCGGGTCGAGGTTCAGGCGCTGTTCCGCCTGCCGCGATCGAACGCGATCCTGTTCTCGATCCGCTGCTACATGCTGTCGCTGGACGACATCGCCCGCGTGGTGAAGTGGCGGCAGCGGCTGCACCGGGTGCTGCGCGACCTCGATCCCGCCCTGGTCGAGTACAAGGGCATGACCCGCTACCGCGACATGGCGGTCGATTTCCTGTCGCGGTTCGACCAGGGAGCCCCCCTCGCGCCGGGCATCGCGCCGGACCAGCGATCGCTGTAGGCTGCCAATGCCGCTTCGGCGGCGTGTGGGGCGGCGGCAGGAGAGGGTATGCCCGGAACGCGATCATCGGAGGCGTTGCTGACCGGCTCGAACGCGCCGGGCTATTCGCTGGAACAGGCGCTCGGCGCGCAGATCCGCCTGCTTCGCCGTCGGGTCGAGCTTACCGTGGCCGAGCTTGCCGCCAGTGCCGGCATCTCGGCGGGAATGCTGTCCAAGATCGAGAACGGCCAGATCTCGCCCTCGCTCTCGACCCTGCAGGCGGTGGCCGGATCGCTCGGGGTGCCGCTGACCCTGCTTTTCGCGACCTTCGAGGAGCAGCGCGACTGCTCGTTCGTTCCCGCCGGGCAGGGTGTCGCGATCGAGCGGCGTGGCTCCAAGGCCGGCCATCGCTACAACCTGCTCGGCCATGCCCTGGGCGGCTCAATGGTGGTGGAACCCTATCTGATCACCTTGCACGAGGAGGCCGTACCCTACACCGGCTTCCACCATGCCGGCGTCGAGTTCATCTACATGCTGACCGGCGAGCTGGTCTACCGGCACGGCGAGGAGACCTACCATCTGCATCCGGGCGACGCGCTGCTGTTCGATTCCGCGGCTCCGCACGGACCCGAGCGGCTGCTGGTCAAACCCATGACCTTTCTGTCGATCATCATCTACCAGCGCAACGCGGAGTAGTTTCTCCACAAGAAATCTTCGTTCTTCCTGATTGACTATTCCGGCGATTTCCTCCAACTGGAGGCGGTTCGGGCAATCGGAATACGGATCTATCGACGATGTGCGGAATTGCCGGGCTGTTCCTGAAAGACCCGTCTCTGGAGCCGGAACTCGGTCGGCTGACCTCCGAAATGCTGGTCGTGCTGAGCGATCGCGGTCCGGACAGCGCGGGGTTCGCGGTCTATGGGCAGGCCGAGCCCGAACGGGTCAAGTTCACCCTGCGCGTCGCCGCGGGCACCGATCGCGGCACCTTGCTCGAGCGCCTGCGGGGCGCGCTGGGAGCGGACGCGACGCTTCTGCTGCGCGACGATCATGTCGTGGTCTCGATGCGCCAGTCCATCAACGCGGGGGCGGTGGATGACGGGCTGCGCGGGATGCTGGTCGCGCAGTTCCCCGAGCTTGCCCTGGTCGGCAGCGGCAGCCGGATGGAGCTCTACAAGGGAGTGGGACGTCCGGCCGCGGTCAGCGCACGCTTCGGCCTGCCGCTCATGTCCGGCAGCCATGCCATCGGCCACACCAGGATGGCCACGGAATCCGCCGTCACCATCGCCGGCGCGCATCCCTTCAGCACCGGCGCCGACCAGTGCCTGGTGCATAACGGCTCGCTCTCGAACCACAACCAGGTGCGTCGGATGCTGTGCCATGAAGGGCTCGCCTTCGAGACCGCCAACGACAGCGAGGTCGCGGCCGGCTATCTCTCGTGGCGCATGAGCCAGGGTGCGGGACTGGGCGACGCATTGCAGAGCGCGCTCGGCGAGCTTGACGGTTTCTACACCTTCGTCGTCGGCACCGCGTCGGGCTTCGGCGTGCTGCGCGACCCGGTGGCCTGCAAGCCGGCGGTGTTGGCCGAGACCGACCGCTATGTCGCCTTCGCCTCGGAATACCGTGCCCTGGTCGATCTTCCAGGCATCGAAGGCGCGCATATCTTCGAGCCGGAGCCGGCAAGGGTGTATTTCTGGGAGCGTGCGGCATGAGCCTGTCGGCGGCCCAAACCATCGACCTTGCCGAGACGACGCTGCGCGCGATGCACGAGATCCTGCACGCGCTGCCGCCCGAGACCAACCAGACGGACTGGCGCATCGCCAATCCGCGCGGCCGCCATTCGCTGGCGGTCGGACTGGCACTTCCGCTGAGGCTGCTGATCGACGGCCATGCCGGATATTACGCCGCCGGGATGAACGAGCGCGCCCACGTCACCATCAACGGCAATGCCGGACCCGGTGTGGCGGAGAACATGATGTCGGGCGAAGTGCGCGTGCGCGGCAATGCCAGCATGGCCGCCGGTGCGACGGGCCATGGCGGGTTGCTGGTGATCGAGGGCGATGCCGGCGCACGCTGCGGCATCGCGATGAAGGGCATCGATATCGTGGTGCGTGGCAATGTCGGCCATATGAGCGCGTTCATGGCCCAGGAAGGCAACCTGGTGGTCTGCGGCGACGCCGGCGAGGCGCTCGGCGACAGCCTGTACGAGGCGAAGTTGTTCGTCCGCGGCTCGGTGCGCGGCCTCGGCGCGGATTGCGAGGAAAAGCCGATGACGCCGGCGGATCTTGGCCTGCTCGGCGATCTTCTGCTGCGGGCGCAATGCGAGGATGCCGATCCGGCGGCTTTCCGGCTCTATGGCTCGGCGCGCACGCTGTATCATTTCCATGTCGATCATGCGCATTCCTACTGAGGCGGCCCTCCCCAGGTGACATCATGACCCGCACGCCCAGCCGCACCGAGCCGAGGATGTCGGCCAATTTCGACCGGCACACGATCTCCGAGATCAGGCGGGCGGCGGAGACCGGCATCTACGACATACGCGGCGGCGGCTCCAAGCGCAGGCTGCCGCATTTCGACGACCTGCTTTTCCTCGGCGCCTCGATCTCGCGCTACCCGCTGGAGGGATATCGCGAGCGTTGCGGCACCGATGTCGTGCTGGGCACGCGCTTTGCCAAGAAGCCGATCCGTCTGAGGATACCGGTGACCATCGCGGGGATGAGCTTCGGGGCGCTGTCGGGTCCGGCCAAGGAGGCGCTCGGGCGTGGCGCCACGCTGGCCGGCACCTCGACCACCACCGGCGATGGCGGCATGACGCCCGAGGAGCGCGGCCATTCGGAGATACTGGTCTACCAGGTGCTGCCCTCGCGCTACGGCCTGAATCCCGTCGATCTGCGCCGGGCGGACGCGATCGAGGTGGTGGTGGGGCAGGGGGCCAAGCCCGGTGGCGGCGGCATGCTGCTGGGCCAGAAGATCTCGCCGCGGGTGGCCAGGATGCGCAACCTGCCCGAAGGGATCGACCAGCGCTCGGCCTGCCGCCATCCCGACTGGACCGGCCCGGACGATCTCGAGATCAAGCTCGAGGAACTGCGCGAGATCACCAACTGGGAGAAGCCGATCTTCGTCAAGGTCGGCGCCAGCCGTCCCTATTACGACGTCGCCCTTGCGGTGAAGGCGGGCGCCGACGTGGTCGTGATCGACGGCATGCAGGGCGGCACGGCGGCGACGCAGGATGTGTTCATCGAGAATGTCGGGCTGCCGACGCTGGCCGCGATCCGTCCGGCGGTGCAGGCGCTGATGGATCTTGGGATGCATCGCCGCGTGCAGTTGATCGTATCGGGCGGCATACGCGGCGGAGCCGACATGGCCAAGGCGCTGGCACTCGGCGCCGACGCGGTATCCATCGGGACCGCGGCGATGATCGCGCTGGGCGACAATGATCCTGGCCTGGAGGATGAGTATCGCAAGCTCGGCACCACCGCCGGCGCCTATGACGATTGGCACGAGGGGCGCGATCCCGCCGGCATCACCACGCAGGACCCGGAACTGGCGTCGCGGCTGGACCCGGTCCTGGGCGGCAGGCGGCTGGCGAATTTCCTGGCGGTGATGTCGATGGAGGCACAGGCGATCGCGCGTGCCTGCGGCAAAAGTCATCTGCATAATCTGGAACCGGAAGACCTGGTCTCGCTCACGCTGGAGGCTGCCGCGATGACGCGCATTCCGCTCGCCGGCAGCGACTGGTATCCCGGCAAGCCCGGCAGCCATTCCTGAACGATGCCCGACAACCGATGACGGAGATATCCCCGATGGATCTGGCGCAGGCCGCGGCGGAACGCGGCATCCGGTATTTCATGATCTCGTTCGTCGACCTGCTCGGCGTCCAGCGCGCCAAGCTGGTGCCGGCCTCGGCGATTGCCGGCATGCAGAGGAACGGCGCCGGCTTCGCGGGGTTCGCCGCCTATTTCGACATGACGCCGGCCGACCCCGATCTCGTGGCGATCCCCGATGCGCAAAGCCTGGTGCAGCTGCCGTGGAAACCCGAAATAGGGTGGCTGGCCTCGGATCTTGTCATGAATGGCAGGCTGATCGAACAGGGGCCGCGCAACACGCTCAGGCGTCAGACCGAGCATGCCAGGGCGCTGGGCCTGACCATGAAGAGCGGCGTCGAATGCGAATTCTTCCTGATCTCGCCGGACGGGGAACGGATCGGGGACGGCGCGGACGTCGCACCCAAGCCCTGCTACGACGCCAGCGCGCTGATGCGCCGCTACGACATCATCGCCGAGATCTGCGACGGCATGGCTTCACTCGGCTGGTCGCCCTATCAGAACGATCATGAGGATGCCAACGGCCAGTTCGAGATGAACTGGGGCTTCGACGAGGCGCTGGTCACCGCCGACCGGCACGTGTTCTTCAAATTCATGGTGCGCTCGATCGCCGAGAAGCATGGCCTGCGCGCGACCTTCATGCCGAAGCCCTTCTCCGCCCTGACCGGCAATGGCTGCCACGCGCATGTCTCGCTGTGGAACGGCGAGACCTGCCTGTCCGGGGAGCCGGCCGACCCGATGGGGTTTTCCGCCCTCGGCTACCAGTTCCTGGGCGGCCTGATGCAGCATGCCTCGGCCTTGTGCGCGCTGCTCAACCCGACGGTGAACTCGTACAAGCGCATCAATGCGCCGCGCACGCTGTCGGGCGCCACCTGGTCGCCGAACCGCGTGACCTATGCGGGCGACAACCGGACCCACATGATACGCGTGCCGGGCGGTGGCCGCCTTGAGATGCGTCTGGCGGATGGAGCGGCGAACCCGTACCTGCTGCAGGCCGCGATCCTGGCCGCGGGCCTGGACGGGATCGAGGGCAAGCGCGATCCGGGCAGGCCGCTCGATATCAACATGTATACCGAAGGCCATCTCGCCGAGGATGCGCCGCGACTGCCGCTCAACCTGCTCGATGCGTTGCGCGCACTCGAGGCCAACGTGGTGCTGTCGGAAAATCTCGGCAATGATTTCGCCGCCGCCTACGGCAAGCTCAAAGCGATCGAGTGGGAGGAATATGCCCGCCACCTGACCCAATGGGAGCGTGAGACCACCCTGGATTGCTGACGCGGCCCCTCGCATCGGCCTCGACAAGCCGCCATCATCCATTACAAGAGTGACGATAATAGGACGGGTGGGTAGGCGAGCCGATGACAGCGCTGCGCGACACGGCCATGCGGGTCAGGCTCTGGTTGAACGAGGCGGCGTGGCCTCTCTGGATCGACCGCGGCATCGACCATGACGGGCTGTTCTTCGAGCAGCTCGATTTTGCCGGCCAGCCGGATCTTACGTCCCGCCGGCGCATCCGCGTCCAGGGCAGGCAGCTATTCGCGTTTTCCCAGGCGCTCGCGGCCGGCCACGAATCCGCTCGCGCGCCGCTGGCGCGTGGGCTTGCGACCATCGAGGCAAAATGCTGGGGCACCGATGGCAAGCCGGGTTGGATCCACACCCTGACGCCGGACGGCCAGCCGCTCGACACGCTGCGCGATACCTACGACCAGGCCTTCATGCTGTTCGGCCTGGCCGCGGCCGCCCGGGTTGGCCTGCCGCGGGCTCGCGTGCTGGCCGAGCGCACGGTCGCCTTCCTCGATGACAGCCTCGCCGACGCCAAGGCGGGCGGGTTCCTGGAAGGCGTGCCGCCGTCGCTGCCGCGCCGCTCGAACCCGCACATGCATCTGATGGAAGCGATGCTGGCGCTGCACGACGTCACCGGCGAGGCGCGATGGCTGGAACGCGCCGACCGCATCGCGGCCCTGTTCGAGAGCCGCTTCTTCGATCATCAGGCCGGAACGCTGGGCGAGTATTTCACCCGGGACCTGATCCTGGCCGGCGGCCAGAGCGGAGCTTCCGTCGAGCCGGGGCATCATTTCGAATGGTCGTGGCTGCTTCATCGCCTGGCCGATGCCGGGGGCAGGAATCATCGTGAGCAGGCCAATGCGCTCTACAGCTTCGGGCTGCGCCACGGGATCGGGAGCAGCGGCTTTGCGATCGACGAGTGCGTGAAGTCGGGCAAGCAGTTGCGCCTGTCGCGGCGCACCTGGCCGCAGACCGAGCTGATCAAGGCGCACCTCGCCAACGGGGCCCATGACGATGCCGCGCGGGTGACCGACATGGTGCTTGGCAGCTATCTGGCAACCCGTGTCCCCGGGCTATGGGTCGATCAGTTCGATGCGGCAGGGCAGGCCTCGGCCGACGTGGTGCCGGCGAGCACGCTGTATCATCTCGTGGTGGCGTTCGAGGAGTTGCTGCGGGTCGCGGCGCTCTAGGCGGTCAAGTCCTGGCGCTGGCCAGATGGGTCGGTGCGGCCGGGGTCAGGATGTCGTCCGGGAGGGTGATCCGGGTGATCTTCCAGCGCCATTTCTCGATCCGCATGCTGATTCGGATCGGGGTATCCCCGCCTGTCCGGATTTCCGCCTCGAAATCCGCCGGTCCGGCAAAATAGCCCACCGCCCGGCCACTCGTGGCATGCGTGCCGGAGTGGCTCCCGGCCGTGAAGCCGCCGGACATGGCACTGCCCAGGAGCGTATCGAGCCGCTCCGGAGTGACGTCGTCGTCGATCATGCCGGCGGCCACGTTGGTCGCGAAAGACTCGCCGAAGCCCGGCAGTTCGTCCTGCTGGCTGACCGGCTGGACCGGATGCCGCAAGCCGAGCTGGTCCTTCAGCCCCGCCCGCACCGATCCCCAATCGAGCGAAGCGCACAAAGCGCCCCGGTCATGGCTCTGCAACGCCGCACCTGCCGACCAGAGCATCATGAACGGCGAGGCGAGGTAAAGCGCGCAGGCGGCCGTCATCGACCCCAGGCAGAGCCGGTGGGCCCGCCTTCGGCTGCGTAGCCACGCCGGAGGACGGACCGGGTCGGGAGGCGTCTGTCCGGAGCGGAACATGACGAAGGCTGCTCCTGTGCAAGGGATGCAGCATGACAAAACTGTCATGGACGTCAAGCTTAGCTTCACACCGATTAACGAGGTATGAAAAAGACCGGTTTCTGTCCATATGATAAGGGATGGACCTAGATTTCTCCGAGGCCGAAATCCAGCGCTATTCCCGGCATATCCTGCTTGCCGAGCTGGGCGGCATCGGCCAGGCGAGGCTACGGGCGGCACGGGTGCTGGTCATCGGAGCGGGCGGGCTGGGCTCGCCTCTCGCACTTTATCTCGCGGCGGCCGGCGTCGGCAGGATCGGACTGGTCGATGACGATGTCGTGGAGCTTTCCAACCTGCAGCGGCAGATCGCCCACGCCGCCGCACGGATCGGCCAGCTCAAGGTCGATTCCGCCCGGACCGCCATGCTCGGGATCAATCCCGGGATCGAGGTGCGGCCGCATCCGGTCCGCATCGATGCCGCGAACGCGCAGGCGCTGGTGGAGGCCTACGACCTGGTCTGCGACGGCAGCGACAATTTCGCCACCCGCTACCTCGTCGCCGATGCCTGCGTGCTGGCCGGACGGACGCTGATCTCGGCCGCGGTGCTGCGTTTCGACGGCCAGCTCGCCACCTTCCGGCCGCATCTGGGCGGACCCTGCTATCGCTGCCTGTATCCGCAGGCGCCCGATCCCGGACTGGTCCCGTCCTGCGCCGAGGCCGGCGTGCTGGGGGCGGTGACCGGCGTGATGGGCACCCTGCAGGCCAGCGAGGCGATCAAGGAGATTGCCGGGATCGGTGACACGCTGGCCGGACGCCTGCTGCTTTGGGATGCCTTGGCCATGCGTTTCACCATCATCCGGGTGCCTCCCGATCCGGACTGCCCGTCCTGCGGGCCGGCGGCCGGCCCGCGCGCCCTGTCCGCCCATGGCTGCTGAGCGCCAGCCGGGCGATCCACCCAAGCTGGGCATCATCCTGCTCGATGGCTCTCATGCACGGGCGCATTTCGCCTTCTCGTTCGCC
>CAXTCT010000024.1:0-15576 GCA_964242565.1 uncultured Acetobacteraceae bacterium
GACACCGTCATCGGGGGCGCCGGCAGCCTGACCATGAGCCTCCACAACGACGCGGTGTTCGCCGGAAGCGGGCCCGCGTCGGTCACCGGCGGCACCAGTGGCGCGGACTCCATCATCGGCGGCAGCGGCCAGTTGAGCGTCACCGGCCAGGGCGACAACATGATCGTCGTCGGCGGCACCGGGGTGTCGATCGTCGACACCGGCAACGGCGCCAACATGGTCTTTGCCGGCTCCGGCACCATGACGCTGGACGAAGGCGGCGGTGCGGCAACTCTGCTCGCGGGCAGCGGCAGCACCCGGATCAACGAGGGCAGCGGCGCCGTCACCTATGACGTGGTCAAGGGCTCGGCCGGCGGTGTCGACGTCGTCGAGGGCTACCGGCCCGGCACCGACATGATCGCCCTGTTCGGGTATGGCAACGAGCAGCCCGTTATTGCCTCCACCGGCGGCAACACCCTGCTCAGCCTGAGCGACGGCACCCGCATCACGCTGCTCGGCCTCTCCGATCCGGGAACGATCCTTACCGCATGAGCCGCCGGTCGGGAACTTGACCCCGAACCGCTCAGGCCCCAGACCCTTTGAAAAGATCGGGGGAGAGCGTCGATGGATAATCTGCTGACCGCGTCGCTGGGACCTGCCATTGCACGTCCCGGATATGACCGCAGCCAGGTGAAGGCCGGGATCGCCCATCTCGGGGTCGGCAATTTCCATCGCGCCCACGAGGCATACTTCCTGGATCGCTGCCTCAACGACCCGGCTCAGCATGGCTGGGGCATCCTCGGCATCGGCGTGCTCGACAACCACGCCGAACGGGAGAAGGCGCAGGCGTTGCAGGCCCAGCAGGGCCTCTATACCCTGACCATCTGCCCGCCGGAAGGTCCGTCCTCGGTCCGACTGATCGGCTCGCTGGTCGAGTATCTGCACGCGCCGGACGACCCGGAGGCGGTGCTTGCGCGTCTGGCCGATCCCGCCATCCGGATCGTCAGCCTGACCATCACCGAAGGCGGCTATAACCTCGACGCCTCCGGACGCTTCCTGGTCGAGACGCCGGATGTCGCGCATGACCTGCGGCATCGATCGTCGCGGACGGTGTTCGGCCTGGTGGCCGAGGCGTCGCGGCGGCGGCGCGACGCCGGCACCGGGCCATTCACGATACTGAGCTGCGACAACCTGATGCATAACGGCCGCACCGCGAAAGCCGCCTTCATCGGATTCGCCCAGGCGCTGGACCCGGAGCTGGCATCCTGGATCGAGGCTCATGTCAGCTTCCCAAACAGCATGGTGGACGCCATCGCCCCGGCCGTGACGGCTTCGGACATCGAGCGGCTGAACGCCCAAAGCGGCAGCACCGACCGGGTGCCGGTGTTCCGGGAAGATTTCACGCAATGGGTGCTGGAAGATGATTTCTGCGCCGGGCGGCCCGATCTCGCCGCCGTCGGCGTCCAGTTCACCAACGCGGTTGGGCCCTACGAGCAGGTCAAGCTCCGCATCCTGAATGCGGGGCATATCATGATGGGCCTCCCGTCGATGCTCATCGGCTACAAGCTGGTGCATGAGGCGATGCGGGACGACGCGATCAGGACGCTGCTGGAGGAATTCCTCTCACGCGACGCCGGGCCGCATCTCACCGCGCCTCCGGGCCTGGATGTCGCGGAATATTCGGCCAGTGTCCTGCGGCGCTTCGGCAATCCCGCCATCCGCGACCAGATCGCCCGCATCGCCGGCCAGAGCTCGGCCAAGCTGCCGCGCTTCCTCCAGGAGACCGCGCGCGCGGTGCTCGCAGGCACCCATACATCGGTCCGCATCGCCTTCCTGCTGGCCGCCTTCCTCGAATATCTGCGAGGCCACGACGACCAGGGGATCGGTTTTGCGGTCTCCGAACCCCTGCTCACCCCGGCGGACCTGGCGCTGGCCCATGCGGCCGATGCTCATGCCTTTCTCGGCATGAGCGTCTTCCAGGGCTGGGGACTGGAGGCCTATCCGGATTTCGCCACCGAGGTCGCGGGGATCCGGCGTGCGATCGTCTCGGAGGGCACGCGCGAAACCCTGCTCGGGGTGTTGATGGAATAGCCGGCCGCCGACACGGCCCGGACACCGTCTCAGGTCTTGAAGTAGGGCTCTACCAGACCCTGCAGCTTCATCGTCATCGGGGCGCCGCTGCGGGTCACCGTCTTGCCGATGGTGACCCGCACCCATCCCTCGCTGACGCAATATTCCTCGACATTGTCCTTTTCGACGCCCTTGAAGCGTATGCCGATGCCGCGTTCGAGCAGGGCGGCTTCGTGGAAGGGACTCCTGGGATCGACCGACAGCCGGTCCGGGGGCGTCTCGCTGCTGCTGCTCATGCCATTGCCCTCAATGCGCCGGCTTCCGCGCGCTCGGGTGGCACCGGTCCGGTGACGGCAACGGCGATGGCGACCGGCTCCATGACGGGATCCTCCCCCTAGCCCTGGGCGGACTCGACATGCGCCCGCGCGGATTGCAGCCTGTCCAGATAGGGGTCGAGCGTGGTGATGTCCGACTTGTCGGCCTGGTCGTACGCCTGCTCGGCGTCCTTCAGCCTGACCTCGCCGTCGGCACGCGACAGTTCCGACAGCGTGGTCGCCTCGTCGGCCAGGATCGTGCAGCGCTCGCCGGTGATCTCGGCGAAGCCGCCGGCCACGAAGAATTGCTCGGTCACCTGGCTCCCCTCGTGCAGCGAGACGATGCCGCCGCGAAGCAGCACGATCATCGGCGCGTGCCCTGGCATGGCGGCAAGGTCGCCCTCGGAGCCGGGCACCACCACCATGTCGACCGCACGTTCCAGCAGCTTCTTCTCCGGGCTGACGATCTCGACCGTGACCGGCATCGGGCTCAGCCCTTGTTCTTGGAGGCTTCGAACTTCGCCACCGCCTCGTCGATCGAGCCGACCATGTAGAAGGCGCTTTCCGGCAGATGGTCGTACTCGCCGGCGACGATCGCCTTGAACGAACGCACCGTATCCTCGATCGAGACCAGCTTGCCGGGCGCCCCGGTGAACACTTCCGCCACATGGAAGGGCTGGCTCAGGAAGCGCTGGATGCGGCGGGCCCGGGCCACGGTCTGCTTGTCGTCCTCGGAGAGTTCGTCCATGCCGAGGATGGCGATGATGTCCTGCAGCGACTTGTAGGTCTGCAGGATGCGCTGCACGTCGCGGGCCACCTGGTAATGCTCCTCGCCGACGATCTTCGGGTCGAGCGAGCGGGAGGTGCTGTCCAGCGGGTCGACCGCCGGATAGATGCCGAGCTCGGCGATCGAGCGGTTCAGCACCGTGGTCGCATCGAGATGGGCGAACGAGGTTGCCGGCGCCGGGTCGGTCAGGTCGTCCGCGGGCACGTAGATCGCCTGCACCGAGGTGATCGAGCCCTTCTTGGTCGAGGTGATGCGCTCCTGGAGGGCTCCCATGTCGGTCGCCAGCGTCGGCTGGTATCCGACGGCGGAGGGGATGCGTCCCAGCAGCGCCGAGACCTCGGAACCCGCCTGGGTGAAGCGGAAGATGTTGTCGACGAAGAAGAGCACGTCCTGGCCCTCGTCATCGCGGAAATATTCCGCGAGCGTCAGGCCGGAGAGGGCGACGCGCATGCGCGCACCGGGCGGCTCGTTCATCTGGCCGTAGACCAGCGCCACCTTGGAGCCTTCGGTGGTGTCGTCGCCGAGCTTGATGACGCCCGCGTCCTTCATCTCGTGATAGAGATCGTTGCCCTCACGGGTGCGCTCGCCGACGCCGGCGAACACCGACACGCCGCCATGCGCCTTGGCGATGTTGTTGATCAGCTCCTGGATCAGCACGGTCTTGCCGACGCCGGCGCCGCCGAACAGGCCGATCTTGCCGCCCTTGAGGTAGGGGCAGAGCAGGTCGACCACCTTGATGCCGGTCACCAGGATCTCGGCGGATGCCGCCTGGTCCTCGAACGAGGGCGCGTCGCGATGGATCGGATCATGGCGCACGGCGGGCACCGGCCCGCGCTCGTCGATCGGATCGCCGATGACGTTGAGGATGCGGCCCAGCGTGCCCGGACCCACCGGCATGCGTATCGGCGAGCCGGTATCGGTCACCTCGGTACCCCGGACCAGCCCGTCGGTTCCGTCCATGGCGATGCAGCGAACCTCATGCTCGCCGATTTCCTGGGCGACTTCCAGCACCAGGTCCTGGTCGTTGAGCCTGCAGGTCAGCGCGCTGAGGATGTAGGGCAGCTCGCCGCTGAACTGAACGTCGACCACGGCCCCCTTGATCTGGGTGACGCGTCCGACGACGTTGCTCTTGCCTGGGCTCTTGTTGGGGCTCTGGACAGGAGCCTCGATGATGTGGGTATCCGACATGGACGGCTCCTGCAAAAATGGGATCAGGCTCAGACGGCGTCGGCGCCCGAGATGATCTCGATCAGCTCACTGGTGATGTTGGCCTGGCGGGTACGGTTGTATCTCAGGGTCAGCTGGTCGATCGCCTTGCCGGCGTTGCGTGTGGCCGCATCCATCGCCGCCATGCGCGCGCCCTGCTCGCCGGCGGCACTTTCCAGCATCGCCCGGTAGATCTGGATCGACAGGTTGCGCGGCAGCAGCCGGGCCAGGATGGTCTCCTCGTCCGGCTCGAACTCGTAGCTGGCACCCGAGGCATCGCTCTCGTTGTCGTTCGACGGCAGGGAGAGCGGCACCAGCTGCAGCTCGGTCGGCGTCTGCGACAGGATGTTGTTGAACCGGTTATAGATCAGGGTGCAGACGTCGAACTCCTCGCGCGACAGCATCGCGGCGATGCGCTCGCCGAGCTCCTGCGCGGTCGTGAACACCACGTCCTTGCCGCCGGAGCCAGGCAGGCGCTCCAGCACCTGCTCGCGGAACTCGCGGATGAGGTAATCCCCGCCCTTGCGGCCGACCGGCAGCAGCTTGACGGTCTTGCCCTGTCCCTCGAGCCGACGCGCCAGATCGCGCGCGGCGCGACCGATATTGGCGTTGAAACCACCGGCCAGCCCGCGATCCGACGTGATCGGCACGACCAGATGCACCTGGTCGCGTCCGGTCCCGGACAGCAGCCGCGGCGCGCCCTCGCGCGCGCCGACATTGCGCGCCAGGGCCGACAGCATCCGCTGCATGGCCTCGGCGTAGGGACGCGCGGCCTCGGCATGCGCCTGGGCACGGCGCAGCTTCGACGCCGCCACCATCTTCATCGCCGAGGTGATCTTGCGCGTCGATCTGACGCTGGTGATCCGGCCGCGCAGCTCCTTCAGGGAAGGCATGCGTTCAGTCCTGCGAGAAGCGCTTGGTGAAGTCGGTGAGGAAGTTCGCCAGCTTCTCCTCGGTGTCCTTCTTGAGCTCGCGGGCATCGCGGATCGCCGCGAGTATGTTGCCGCCGCCATTCTTTCCGTCCGAGGCGCGCAACTCGCTCAGCATCGCATGCTCGTAGGCGACGATCTTCTCGACGGGCACCTTGTCGGTGAAGCCGCGCGTGCCGGCGAACAGCACGGCGACCTGCTCCTCGACCGGATAGGGCGTGTTCTGCGGCTGCTTCAGCAGCTCGGTCAGACGGGCGCCGCGAGCCAGCTGCTGCTGGGTGGCGGCATCGAGGTCCGACGAGAATTGTGCGAATGCCGCCATCTCGCGATACTGCGCGAGTTCCAGCTTGATCTTGCCGGCCACCTGCTTCATCGCCTTGATCTGCGCCGCCGAGCCCACGCGCGACACCGAGCCGCCGACATTGACCGCCGGGCGGATGCCACGGAAGAACAGCTCGGTTTCGAGAAAGATCTGGCCGTCGGTGATCGAGATCACGTTGGTCGGGATGTAGGCCGAGACGTCTCCGGCCTGGGTTTCGATCACCGGGAGGGCCGTCAGCGAGCCGCCGCCGAACTCCTCGGACATCTTGGCCGCGCGTTCGAGCAGGCGCGAATGCAGGTAGAACACGTCTCCCGGATAGGCCTCGCGCGCCGGCGGACGGCGCAGCAGCAGCGACATCTGGCGATACGCCACCGCGTGCTTGGAGAGATCGTCATAGGCGATCAGCGCGTGCATGCCGTTGTCGCGGAAGAACTCGCCCATCGCGCAGCCGGTATAGGGCGCCAGATACTGCATCGGCGCGGGGTCGGACGCGGTCGCGGCGACCACGATGGAATAGTCCATCGCACCATTCTCTTCGAGCGTCCGCACGATCTGCGCCACCGTGGAGCGCTTCTGGCCGATGGCGACGTAGATGCAGTAGAGCGACTTCTTGTCGTCGCCGAGCGCATTGATGGTCTTCTGGCCGATGATGGTGTCGGTGATGATGCTGGTCTTGCCGGTCTGGCGATCGCCGATGATCAGCTCGCGCTGGCCGCGGCCGATCGGCACCAGGCTGTCGATCGCCTTGATGCCGGTCTGCATCGGCTCGAACACCGACATGCGCGGCATGATGCCGGGCGCCTTGACCTCCACGCGTCGTTGCTCAACGTCGATCAACGGGCCCTTGCCGTCGATCGGCATGCCGAGCCCATCGACCACGCGTCCGAGCAAGCCGCGTCCGACCGGGACCTCGACCACGTTGCCGGTGCGCGAGACGGTGTCGCCCTCGCGTATGGTGCGGTCGTTGCCGAACACCACGACGCCGACATGGTCGGCCTCGAGGTTCAGCGCCATGCCGCGCAGGTCCGAGGCGGGGAAGCGCACCATCTCGCCGGCCATGACGTTCTGCAGGCCGTAGACCCTGGCGATGCCGTCGCCGACGCTGAGCACGGTACCCGTCTCGGAGATGTCGGACTCCGCGTCGAACGACGCGATCTGCTGCTTGAGGATGTCGGAAATTTCGGCGGGACGGATTTCCATCACGCGGCTCCCTTCATGGCGTGGTTCAGGCGGGCAAGACGCGACTTGACGCTGGCATCATATAGCCGGGCGCCGACGCGGACGACCAGACCGCCCAGCAGCGAGGCGTCGACGCTCTCCTGGATATCGACCCGACCGTACCCGGCCTCGGTCAGCCGGGCCTGGAGCTGGGTGCGCTGCAGGCTGGTGAGCGGATGCGCGCTCGACACCTGGGCGACGGTGATCCCGCGCCGCGCCGCGACCAGGGAGGCGAATGCCGCGACGATGCCGCGCAGGGCCGGGAGCCGGCGGTTGTTGGCGATCACGCCGACGAAATGCCGGATGGTGACGCCGAACCCCTGCCCCTCGAGCACCGCCAGCACCGCCTGGCGGGCCTGCGCCACATCCAGCATCGGGTTGGCCAGCAGGGCGCGGAGCGGCTGGCTCTGGTCGATCAGCCGTCCCAGCGCGCTGGCCTGATCGACCACTTCGTCGAGAATGCGATGCTCGTCGGCAAGCTCGTAGAGTGCCGTCGCGTAGCGCCCTGGAAGGCCGCCCGCCTGGACTGCGAGCTGGCCATGAGCTGGATCGGGGGGCGTTTGCCCTGTTGCTGCTGCGCCTGGGACCACGCTCGGCGTTTCCATCTATTTCAAGGGCTTTTAGCGACTTGCGCCATTGCCGGGCGTCTAGCATGAGGCCCATGACCACGCAACCGACCGACACCCTTTCCGTAACGAGGCGGACCTCCGAAATGCAGCATGCGGGCGTTCCAGCGACTTTGCTGCTCACGCTGGAGCTTTCCGAGCCGGCGCAATCGCTGTTCCAGGCCCTGCGGAACCGGCATTTCCCCCCGGAGCGTAACCTGGTGCCGGCGCATGTCTCGTTGTTCCACACGCTGCCGGGCGCCGAGCGAGGCGGGATCGTGCGTCTGCTGCGCAGCCTCGACACCGCTCGTCCGCAGATCCTGGTCGAGCCGCCCCGCTCGCTCGGCCATGGCGTGGCGTTCAGGCTGGCCTCCGCGGAGCTGCAGGCGCTTCGGGGACGGCTCGCCGCCGCCTGGTCGGAATGGCTGACCCCGCAGGACCGCCAGCGTTTCCAGCCGCATATCACGGTGCAGAACAAGGTCACTCCGGGGCAGGCGGCGGCCACGCTGGCACGGCTGCAGAACGGGTTCGCGCCATGGCCGACCGAGGGGGTGGCGTTGCTGCTGTGGCGATATCTGGATGGGCCATGGCAGGCGATCGAGCGATTCGAACTGGCTCCCGCGGCGCAAGCGCCTCCGATATGATGGCGGTTTGCCTGCTGCGCCACTTAGGGCAAGGTGCGCCCTCACCACCCACGGATGAACCGATGTCTCGACCCAATGCCGCCGCCCGCCTCGCCACCGCCCGCCTCGCCCCTCGTCTCGCCGCCCTAATGACGGCCGGGGTTCTGCCGGGTGTCCTCCTCGCCGGCACAGCCTTGGCGCAGATGACGGGTCCGGCGGTCTCCGATCCGGCACGGATCGAGAGCGGCGCCTATTCGGTCGAGCCGAGCCATACCCAGGTGTTGTTCAGCGTCTCCCACATGGGCTTCTCGACCTATTACGGGGAGTTCTCGAAGGCAGGCGGCTCGCTGAACCTGGACAGCAGGATGCCGTCCAAGAGCAGCTTCGAAATCCACGTGCCCGTGGCCTCCGTGACCACGACCAGCGACAAGCTGACCGGCGAACTCAAGAGCGACGCCTGGCTGAATGCCCCGGCCGACCCGGACATCATCTTCAAATCCACCAAGGTGAGCCCGACCGGCAAGGGCAATGCCTTGGTCACGGGCAACCTCACCCTGCACGGCGTCACCCGGCCGGTCACGCTGCATGCCAAGCTGGTCGGCGGCGGCATCAATCCGCTCGACAAAAAATACACCGTCGGTTTCGACCTGACCGGGACCATCAAGCGCAGCGAATTCGGCGTGAAGACCTATGTCCCGCTGATCGGCGACGCGGTGACGCTGACCATCGCCGGCGTGTTCGAGAAGCAATAGCCTCACTCCCGCATCCGGACGGACGGCCGCACCTGTTCGCGCGAGGCCGGTCCGCTAGACCTCCCGCCGCTGCGGCGTGCGCTCTGGCCCGGAGGCCGACGCGCCGGCGCCTGGCCGGGGCTGCCGGGGGCCGCCACGATCCGGGCCGGCAGGATGAGGACCAGGCCCGCGGACACCAGGGCCGAGAAGGCCAGCACGTAAAGCCCCGCCGCGCTGGTTCCGAAATGCCCGTCCGCCCATGCCCGGAGGGTCGGGGCAACGAACCCGCCGAGGTTGCCGAGCGAGTTGATCGCCGCAATCCCGCCGGCTGCGGCGACGCCGCCGAGATAGCCGGTGGGGAAGGTCCAGAAGATTGGCTGCACGCAAATCGCTCCGGTGGTGACGAAACACAGCGCCAGGATCGCCAGCATCGGCGGCGTGTTGACGCTCACCACCAGGCCCGCGGTGATGAACAGCAGGAAGATCAGGGCATAGAGACGCGATTTCCCGGTGCGTACGGCACGGCCGGGCCAATAGGCCGCCATCAAGGCCGCACAGAGCCAGGGAATGCCCGTCACCAGCCCGACCTCCGGGCCGATCTTGACCCCGAGCAGGGCGCTCACCTGGCTCGGCAGGTAGAAGGTCACGCCATAGACGCTGATCTGCAGGAAGAAATAGATGGCGAGCATGTGCAGCAGGCGCGGATCGCGCAGGGCGCGGCCGAGATGCAGGCCGCCGCGATCGACCTTGTCCTGGGTCTCCTGGCCGATCGCCTGCGACAAAGCCGATTTCTCCGCTGACGTGAGCCAAGTGGCGTCGCTGGGTCGATCCGTCAGCCCCCACAGCGCGTAGACCCCAACCGCGCTGGCAAGCAGGCCCTCGATCAGGAACATCCACTGCCAGCCGGCAAGACCGAGCAACCCGTCAAGCGCCAGCAGGCCGCCGGAAAGCGGGCTGCCGACGGTCAGCGCGATCGGAAAGCCGAAATAGAACAGGCCCAGCACCTGGCCGCGTTCCTTGGCCGGGAACCAGTAGGTCATGTAGAGGATGGCGCCCGGGAAGAAGCCGGCTTCGGCAACGCCCAGCAGGAGCCGCAGGCCGAGGAACGACATGTTGCCCCGGGTGAACATCATCGCGCCCGCGACCAGGCCCCAGCTCACCATGATCCGGCACATCCAGAGCCGCGCGCCGACGCGATGCAGGATCAGGTTGCTTGGCAGCTCGAAGATGGCATAGGTGATGAAGAACACGCCGGCGCCGAGCGCGAACGCCGCATCGGACACGCCGGCATCGCTGCGCAGCGCCTGCCTCGCAAAGCCGATATTGGTTCTGTCGAGCATGGCGGCGAGATACATGATCAGCAGCAGCGGCATCAGGCGGCGTCGCGCCTTGCCGACCGCACTTGCAAGTGCCGCATCATCCACCATGTCCTGCTCCCCCGCCTGCGCGCCGTGGTTCTGAGACGGTCCCGGCCATTCAGGGCAGGAAAGAACCGATCGGTCCGGGGGTCAATCGACGCGAACTCAGCCGGAAGCGGCGACCAATGGCTGGAGGTGCCCGGCGTGCGGCGTCTCCAGGATGATGGTCGCGGCCCGGGCATGATCATGGACGAATTGTCCGACCGCTTCCTGGGGCATCGGGCGGCCCAGCAGGAAACCCTGCAGCTCATGGCAGCCCTGGGCGCATAGCAGGTTGAATTGCTCCTCGGTCTCGACGCCCTCCGCCGTCACCTCGAGGTTTAGGCTGCGGCTCATGGCGATGATGGCCTTGACGATGGCACGCGAACCGTCATCGGCTTCCATGCGCTGCACGAAGGAACGGTCCACCTTCAGCTTGTCGAACGGGAAGCGCTGCAGGTACGA
This sequence comes from uncultured Acetobacteraceae bacterium, assembly GCA_964242565.1. Lineage (GTDB taxonomy): Bacteria > Pseudomonadota > Alphaproteobacteria > Acetobacterales > Acetobacteraceae > Lichenicoccus. The sequence goes on from CAXTCT010000024.1 coordinate 10,647, forward strand.
GAGGCTGGAGTAGCCCGTGCCGAAATCGTCCAGCACCAGGCGCGCGCCGATCCCGCGCAACTCGCTCAGCGTGCGGACCGCGCCTTCGGTGTTGTCCATCAGCACGCCTTCGGTGATTTCCAGCTCCAGGCGGTTCGGCGCCAGGCCCGTTTCCGCCAGGGTAGCGGCCACCATGGCCGGCAGGCCGCCGCCCAGGAACTGGGCCGGGGACAGGTTGACCGCGACCCTGCAGGCATGATCCCACGTCACCGCCATCGCGCAGGCCGTGCGCAGGACCCATTCCCCCAGCGGTACGATAAGGCCGCATTCCTCGGCAATGGAGATGAACCGGGCCGGCAATACCAGCCCGTGGGCGGGATGCACCCATCGCACGAGCGCCTCGAAGGCCACCAGTTCGAGATCCTTGTCGAACAAGGGCTGGAAATACAAGGTGAACTCGTTGCGCTGCAAGGCGAGACGCAGATCCTGTTCCATCGCGCGCCGCTCACGCAGGGCCAGATCCATTCCGCTCTCGAACAGCCGGAACCAGCCGGGCCCGTTCTGCTTGGCGCGATAAAGCGCGATGTCGGCATTCTTCAGCAGCGCCACGGCTGTAAGGCCATCCTGCGGATAGACCGCAATCCCGATACTGACACCGATGGTGACGTCCTGCTCCTCGATGCGGAAGCAGGGGCCGAGACATTCGATGATCCGTCTGGCGAGCATCGTGGCGTGTTCGGGCTGCACGCCGCTTGTCTGCAGCACGATGAACTCGTCTCCGCCGACACGGGCCACGAAGTCGCTTTCCCGCAGGTTGGCGCGCAGGCGGCTGGCCACCTGGCAGAGCAGCTGGTCGCCCGCCGCGTGACCCAGCGTGTCGTTGACCATCTTGAAGCTGTCCAGGTCCAGGCACAGCACGGCGATCGGTGTCGCGTGACGCACGGCGCTGCGCAGGGCCAGGTCCAGGCTCTCGTTCAGCAGCACGCGGTTGGGCAGTTCCGTGAGCATGTCATGATGGGCCAGGAAGCGTATTCGTTCTTCGGAGGCGCGACGCTCGCGCACGTCGCGCAAGGCGGTGACCAGAGCGGGCTGGCCGCCATAGCTGATCGTGCGGGACAGGATCTCGACCGGCATCCAGCTACCGTTGGCGGCCAGGATCTCGGTCTCGACCGGAACGGTTCCGTGCTCGGGACTCCAGATCGAGGGATCGGCGTCGGGCGCCACGAAGCGGGAAAGCGGGCTGGTGCGCAGTTCGGCGAGCTTCACGCCCAGCAACCCGGCGAGACTTTCGTTGCCGTCGAGAATCTTGCCGTCGCGATGGATCAGGATCCCCTCGAGCGTGCAATGCGCCAGTTGCCGGAAGCGGTTGGTTTCCTGCTGGTCCCTCGCCGCCACCCGGTTGTCGACCAATGAGCCGGACAGGCTGAGCAGGAGCACCATGACAGCTTCGGCCGAGATGATGATGGCGAGCGGGGAGGAGGCCAGTTCGTCGGGGCGGCTGACCGCATTCATCCAGCCATCGAGCGGCAGGATCGCGGCAAGCGATCCGAAACTCAGCACGAGGGCGCCCAAGCCGGCCAACCCGCTGCCGATCATCCCGGGATGCCGCCGGTTGCGATTGCTGCCCTCCCAGAGACCGAAACTGCACAAGGCGGAGCCCAGCACCATGACGACGAGCACGCCGGTGAGGTCGTAGGCCAGCGCGAACGGCTTCACCAGGGCCGCCATGCCGGTAAACAGCATGCAGGAGTAGCCGCATGCCAGCAACGACCCGGCCATCAGCACATTGCGCGCCGACCGGCGGCCGCGCTGCTGTATCGCCGCCGCCGCCATGCTGCTGAGCAATGACATCGCAAGCGCCGGGATGATCGAGCGGAACGGCACCGACACGCAGAGCTGCGGAAAATCGCCAGCCAAGGCCATGATGAAGGCGAGCCAGGAGACCGGGGTCACGATAAGGCCGAACAGGATCACCGTCACCAGCGGGGGCCTGCGGCGCGAGCCGTGGCCGAACAGGATCTTGAGGCAGATCCCGCTTCCGCACAGGACCTCAAGCAGGACAAGGATCATAACCTTCAGGTCATGGTCCCGCAGCAATTGTGCCAGGAGATGCGTCATTGCCGTCCGCTCCTACGCTGCGTCGATCCGGATCGTGCGGGCATCAGAATTTTGCCTCGATGCCTGCGACGAGGCGGCGGTCGACCTGCAGCCCCGCCGTCTCTGTGAGGTTTTGCTGGTTCAACTGCTCGGCGAGCAGCGAGAGCGTGACACCGCTGGCGACGCGATAGGCCAGGCGGGTATTGACGGTGATGTAGTTTGGAATCGTCACGGGCCGCGCGCTGAGGGCGCTGAGATCGAATTCGTAATCCTGGAAGTGCGACTGCCAGCGCGCCTGCATGTCGAAGTCCAGATGCCGCCAGCTATAGCCGGCCTCCAGAATGACGGAATGGGTCGGTGTCTGCCGCTGATAATTCACCGATGGCGCGGCAACGAAGGAAGCCTGCGTCGTGTCGTCATGTACCGCGGCGACGGCGTAGCTGGCAGCCCAGCGCAGCCCGGAGGCGCTGCTTCCCTTGAGGCCGATCTCGCCGCCGAATTCGCGGCTGTCGCCGAAATTCTTTGCCTGCAACAGAAGCTGGCCCGTCGGCAGGAAACTGGAACCTGAACCGAAGGGTGATCCGATGCTGGTGCTCGTGCGCTGCGCGAAGGCCGCCATCCGCAATGTCGAGCCGAGGGACGGAAGCTGGCGATCATAATCGAGTTCATAATTCTGCACCACGGAGGGACGCAGGCTGGGGTCACCGGCCAGGATCACGCCGCCAACATTCGTGGACAGGCCGAAATCCAACAGGCTGGGAAGCTGTACGGCCCGTGCCGCCGTGATGCGGATTACGTCGTAGCTGGTGAGCTTGAGGACGGCGCCGCTGTTGAAGCTCGGCTCGACGATGTCGACCGAACGATACAGGCCGCCAGCGCCGGGAATATCGAACTGCGCGCCCTGGTGGCGGAGCGAGAGATCGTCGAGGCGTATCGCGTTGGTCAGCGACAAACAGCGCAGCAGCTGCCAGTCCCACATCATGGAGCCGGCGACATCGCTATAGCCGAGGCGGCCGCTGAACGCGGTCCGGGACGAAGCCGAATTGTCACGGTATTCGGCAGCCACCCGGAATATATGGTCGTGACCGAGCTTCAGCAGGTCGCTTGCCTGCACCACGGCGACGTCTTCTCGCCAACGGTCGGATTGCGGTTGCTCATAGTCGGCCGAGCGATTCTCGTTGCGGTAGGCGTCAATCTGCAGCACTCCGTAGTCCGTATCGGCGGTGATCCGGCTGCGCAGGCTGTTGGCCTTGTAGGCTATCGGCGTGTAGTATCCGAGGTCGACATAATAGTCGCCGTCAAGGCTGCCCATCGAGGCGGAAAGATCCCATTCCACATTCGGCACGATCTTGAGGCGTGCGTCGGCCGCTACCGTGCCGCTATGCGGCTGTTGGCGTGTATTGTTCTCCTGGTTGCCAAGGAACTCGGTCGACCGGAAACCCGTGGCGGAGAGGCGTACGCCGGCCCTATCCGGTATCTGCGCGGTGGCAACGGCTTCGCCGTAGGCCTGGCTCTGGGTGCCGCCTTGCGCGCGGGCGGCGTTCACCGGGTCGACCAGCGGATCGAAGGTCACGATGTTGATGACGCCGGACACGGCATCGAAACCATAGAGGGCAGAGCTGGGACCCTTGATGATTTCGATCTGGCGGATGGCGCTCAGCGCGACCGGTATCACCGGCCATACCGTGAGGCCGTAATCATCCTGATAAACCTGTCGCCCGTCGAGCAGCACCAGGACGCGCGGGTTCAGCGCCGTGTTGTAGCCGCGTATTCCCACGGACGCATCCTGCATGCCGTACTGGCGGACATCGAGGCCGGCCACGAAGCGCAGCACGTCCGGGATGTTGTCCGCACCCGAGCGGCGGATGTCGTCCGCGGTGACGATGTCCATCTCGACGGGCACCTCGCTCGCCCGCTGCGGCTGGCCGGTGGCGGAGCTGGTCACGGGTTCGCCGAACATCTGCTCGAAGGCATTGTGATCGATCGATTGGGCGCGCGCGGGGATCGCCGCCGACGCGAGCAGCAGCACGGCCGCGACCAGGGGCCTGGTCATACCTCCTCGACCATCATGCAGAACGCGGTGGCGAAGCGCACGCCGGCAAGGACGGCGTTTCGCATGTTGACGATGATGCTGACCCTGGGCTGCGAGCGGATGGCCACGATGCAGCTGCCATGCTCGACCTGTTCGGTATGCCGGGTCAGGCAGGGAATTTGTCGTTGCTTCAGGGCGGCGGTGAGCAGGTCCTGGTTGACCGCAAGTGCCGCGAAGACGGCATCATAGCCGGTGACATCGGACAGATGCGCCTGCTCGACCATGCGTGGCTGCAGGGTCAGGTCGCCGACGCCGAGACCGTCGCCGAGCAGGGCCACCAGTTCAACCGCCTCGTCATGCGAGCCCGTCTCAGCGGCATTATAAACGATCGCGACGACGATCCGGCCGTTGACCGGCCGGTACTGGAAATGCAGCACACGGGCGGCGATCTGCATGTCCTGCAGCGTCGGCGTTGCTTCGGTGAGCGGTGCCAGACCCGACAGCAAGAGCGCCGCCAGAACAAGGCTGAAGTTTCTGCACCTCATCCCGTTTCCGGATGCCCCCGCCGTGGTTGTTCCAGCCGCCTGCCTGGGTTCCTTTCTAGAGGCTTGAGGTTAACAATCTTCTACGATGCGGCGATCGCGACGGCCGTTCCCTTCTTTTCGTGCGGAACCAGGATCGTGGGCATGAAAATGCGCGCCTACAGAAACGATACGGGATCGACATCCACATCGATGCGCACGTGACGTCCCGGCTGCACCTGGGCCAGCCATTCGCGCAGCAGCGGCTGCACGGCGATGTCGCGCCGGGTGCGCAGCAGCA
>CAXTCT010000025.1:0-15428 GCA_964242565.1 uncultured Acetobacteraceae bacterium
CTCCATATTCAGCACGAACGACAACGCGTGGCTTGCGCTTGCCGTCTGGCCGCCCGGCCGCCGCAGCAACAGCCCATCCAGGGTGAGCCGAGGGGTGGAACTCATTGGCAAGATGCAACTTCGCTTACGGCAGCGCGTTGCCGGGCTGCAATCAGACAGGGGTGCATCATGGCTGTTTCCGACAAGGCTAAAGACGCGGCCCAGGATACGCAGGAACAGCTTCAGTCGCTACGTGCCCAGGTCGAGCAGCTTTTGAACGACCGGGTGACGCCAGCGCTGGCCGGCGTGGCGGGCAAGGCCGAGAATGCGGTGAGCAGCGCGCGCGACCTGACCAATACCCAGGTCGAGGCGGTATCCGAGAAGGTGCGTGGCGCACCGCTGATCGCTATCGCCATATCCACGGCGGTGGGGTATCTGCTCGGCCGTATTTCGCGCTAGGCCCAGAGATCCCATGAAAGCCGTCGAGTTTGGCAAGGTCGCGGCCACTGCCGAAGCGCAGCGGCTGCAACGAGTTGGGTTGCGTTACGCCAAGCGTGTGGCGTTCCTCGTGGTCGCAGGCCTGTTCGGGCTGTTCGCCCTGATCTCGGCGCACGTGACGCTCTGGATGATCTTCTACGGGCCTTTCGGCATCAGCAAGGTCTGGTCATCGGTGATCGTGCTGGGGCTGGATCTCCTGGTCGCCGGGGTATTCCTCCTGCTTGGGCGCAGCAACCAGCCGGGGCCTGGCGAGATCAAGGCGCGGATGGTCCGGGATCGCAACCTCGAAGCAATGAAGAGCGCGCTCGCGTTCGGCGCTGTCAGTGCCACAGTCTTCGGGCCCCCCGGGCGCATGGCCGGGCGTGGCATCCTGGACCTGATCCGCGGCCGGTTCAGTCGGCGCCGACCCCCGGTGCGCGCCCGCTCACGATGGTAGGCGACGGCCGGCGATCTCATCCATCGCCTGCTGGCCCTTGCGTTCCTGAGCTTGACGGACCTGTTCGGCACGTTTCTCGATAAGCAGCTCCACCGAGCGGTAGGCGGCACGGGCCAGGCCCAAGGCGATGCGGGCCCGGTCCATGTCTCCGGAGGCTTCCTGCTCGGCCAGCCTTGCCTGCTCGACTGCTTTTCGGCCGATCGGCAGCCAGCGCGCGAACGCGTCCACGGCCTCGTCCCCGGCCCCTAGATCAAGGGCAGCGACGGTCTCGCTGGCATAACGCGAGGCCTCGGCTTCGCAGAGGCTCTGCATCCGCTGTTGGTGACACAGCGCGTCGGCCAGGGCGCGCTGAGCGTCGTCGAGGCCGGTCCGCCTGATCCGCAGCAAGGTGGCAAGGGTGTCACCGCTCATGTCCGGCCTCCCGTTGGTTTGCAGCCAGGGTCAAGAGCCTGGGCCAGCCGGTTGAAACCCTCGTCCAGCCCCATCTTCTCGTCGCGGCCCTGGCGCAGCAGCGCCTCGATGCGCGGCGCCAGCAGCACGGCTTCGTCCACCGCCGGATCGCTGCCGCTGCGATAGGCGCCGAGCCGCACCATGTCTGCCATGTCCGCATGCAGCGCCATGACCTGGCGTGCCTTGCGGGTCAGGATGTTTTCGGCGGCGTCGTTGCAGGCCGGGACCGAGCGCGACAATGAACGCAGCACATCGACCGCCGGATAGCGGCCGCCCTCGCCGATCTTGCGATCCATCACGATATGCCCGTCGAGGATGCCGCGCACGGCGTCTGCAACCGGCTCGTTGTGATCATCGCCCTCGACCAGCACGGTGAACAGGGCGGTGATGTGCCCCGCTCGTCCGTCCGGCAGCAGCGGTCCGGGCCCGGCGCGCTCGAGCATGCGCGGCAACTCGGCGAACACGCTCGGCGGATAGCCCCTGGTGGCGGGCGGCTCTCCGCTCGACAGGCCGATCTCGCGCAGCGCGAGGCAGAAGCGGGTCACGCTGTCCATCAGCAGCAACACCGACTTGCCCTGGTCGCGGAAATGCTCGGCGACCGTCATCGCCGAATAGGCGGCCTCGCGTCGCATCAGGGGAGGGGTGTCGGAGGTGGCGACGATGACCACCGAACGCGCCAGCCCGGCCTCGCCAAGATCATCCTCGATGAACTCGCGCACCTCGCGGCCACGCTCGCCGACCAGCGAGATCACCGCGACATCGCATTTCGTGTGACGCGCCAGCATGGACAGCAGGGTCGATTTGCCGACCCCCGAACCGGCGAACAGCCCCAGCCGCTGCCCCGTGCGGCAGGTGGTGAACAGGTTCATCACCTCGACGCCGAGGTCGATCCGTGGCCCAAGACGAGCCCGCAGCGTTGCTTCCGGCGGTCCGGCACGCACGGGCCGCGACAGCGGTCCGACCGGAAGCAAGCCTTTTCCGTCCATCGGCCGTCCGAGCGGGTCCATCACCCGTCCGAGCCAGGCGTCGGTCGGAGCCAGGCGCCCCGGCAGGCTGGCGGCACCGAGCGGAAAGGTCGCGCTGCCGCCCGGGCCGATCCCGTCGAGCAGTCCATAGGCCATCGCGCTGGCGGCGTTATTACGAAAACCGACGATCTCGGCCGGCACGCCGACGCCGCCTCTGCCGCGCAGCATTATACGGTCACCGAGCGAGACATGCCGCTCAAGGCCGGAAAGTTCGACCGCCAGGCCGCTTATTCCGGAGACTTGTCCAGAAACCTCGCAAAACGGCATCTCGGAAAAAGCCGAACGAAGTTTTTCTAGACGGTCGGAGAGGGGCGCCGATGCGGCCAAAGGGTTGTCCTTGTTTCGATTGCGGGATCGTCTTCACGCATTAGACCGATAAAATACTAACAAGACGTGTATCTATTTTTTAGGACACAATTTAAACGAAAAACATTTTACAAAGCACAATCATAGGTGGTAATAATCCGGCAGCAAAACCAATGGTGGTGACAATGCGTGTCCTTCTAGTAGAAGATGACGTCACGGCTGCACGGGGAATATCCCTGATCCTGAAGTCAGCGGGCTTTACCGTCGATCATACCGACATGGGCCGCGAGGCTCTAGATATGGTCCGTCGTTATGATTACGACCTGATCCTGCTCGACCTTATGCTGCCCGACATGGAAGGCTACGAGGTGGTCCGGCGGATGCGCCAGGCCCGTCTGGCGACACCGGTCATCGTGTTGTCGGCGCTCTGCCGGCCGCAAGCCAAGGTCAAGGCATTCGCTGTCGGCGCGGACGATTTCATCACCAAGCCCTTCGATCATGCCGAGCTCGTCGCCCGGATGCAGGCCATCCTGCGCCGCAGCAAGGGATACAGCGAACCGACCCTGCGCGTGGGCGGCATGCAGCTCAACCTGGACAGCCGGGAGGTATCGGTCGATGGCATCCAGATCCATCTGACCGGCAAGGAATACGCGATCCTCGAGCTGCTCGTTCTGCGCAAGGGGATGGTCCTCACCAAGGACGCCTTCCTCAACCATCTTTATGGCGGAATGGACGAGCCGGAGATGAAGATCATCGACGTGTTCATCTGCAAACTGCGCAAGAAACTGCAGGTTGCCGGCGCCGGCCACCTGATCAGCACGGTCTGGGGCCGCGGCTACATGCTGCGTGACGAGGAAACGCGTTCGCCGGCACTCCCGCAGGTTGCGGCGATGGCGCCCTCGATACCTGGCAACCTGCTCGCTGATCTTCCCCTCGTGCTTTCGGCAGCCTGAGCCTAACCGGATGCCTGGCCCCGGGGATGGGGAGACTTCGCAAAGCCCTTCATCCCCGGAGCCAAGCATCTGAATCTGATGGCGGAGCTTTCGCGCGGGCGGGGCGCTGGCCTAGATGAACAGGTCTCGATGCTGCTCGATCTCGCCGCCGCAGGCGGTGATCCGGGCGACGAGGAGCAGGGACACGCCGATCACCACAGCGGCCGCCTCGTCCAGGCGGAACCAGGATTGCTCGGGAAAAATCGCGAAAGCGCTCAGCAGCCGGTGCACCAGGAAGGGAGCCGTCGAATAAACCAGCAGCCACCAGCCCACGCGGCTGATCTGGGCGATATTGTCTTCGGCAAAGACAATGCCCGCGGCATACAGCCGGAACAGCCCGCGCAGATGCGCCAGGATCATCAGCGCCGGCGCCGATAGCAGCCCGAGACCGGCGGCGATGGCGATGCGCTGCCCCGGAGACAACAGCCCCAGATGTTCGGCCCCGACGCTGCTGCAGGATTGCAGCCCGATGCACAGGCCGTTCGGGCTGGTGCCAAGGAAGGCCCCGTCATAGCAAAGCAGGCCGAAAGTCAGCAGCGCGAGACCGAAGCAAAGAATGGTCAGCAGTACCGAGCAGGCGGCGGAGAACAGGCTGGCGTACGTCCGGACATCCTCATGCAGGCGTGGCAAGGGCGGCTTTCGCAGCGCGAGCGTCCGCCCGCGCATGCTGCGCGACTTGAAGGTCACGATTTCAGCCATCTGAAGCTCTCCGTAAAGCAGACGGATGAGAATAGGCGTCTCCGCCGGATCATTACGCAAAATTTCCGCGTTCGAGCCCGCGTTTGGCATTCGGCAGTGTGGTTTCGGCATCCGGCAAGCCCTGCGCCGGATCAAGGCCGAACCCGGCTGCGGCGGAAAGATCACCGATCCCGTGCCTTGGCGCGTCGGATCTTCCGATACGCAGCGCCTTGATCGAGAGGCTGCCAGAGCCACTGGAACAGACGGCGCCATGGCCGGACCGGATCTGTCCGGCCGAGAGGTCGCGGCTTGCGTTCGAGATCACGCGCAGGCTGCCGCTGCCATGCCGGACCAGATGAACCGGGCCAACGAAGCGGCCAGTCGCGGCCGGTCATGCCGCCCGTGCCTGCAACCCGTTCCGCCACCACCTGAACTCGCACGCCTTGCCGCAATGGCCCGAGGTGGAAAAGCCTACTGGATGGCGCCGTTCACCCGGTTGGGGAAGAAGCCGAAATTCGCCGCCGCTCCGCCGCCATAGGCGATGTTGAGGACCTGGTTCGTGGTGCGCCGGAAGGCCAGGCCGTTGATGTCGTTCGGGACGATATTATAGTCGTTGCCCGGGATCGAGGTGCCGAAATCATCCAGGACGCCGGAGAGGGTGGCCCTCAGGTTGGAGATCGCGTCGGTTGCGATCCCCGCGCCGAGGTCGGACAACAGGGTGCGTATCATGCCGGCCTGATAGCCTTCGGTGCCAAGCAGACCCGCCGCGGCAGCCACATTGTTCGGGTTGGTCAGCAGGGCGGCGGCACCGGCAAGTGCCGTCACGCACACATCCTCGATGACATAGGCGCCCAGTAGGAACGAGACCGGGTCGGCAAAGGGATTGAAGGTCTGGCCGGGCGTGATCAAGCCGGCCGCGATGGCCAGGGTGGTCCAGCTCGTCGACAGGTTGATCGTCGGTTCAGCGATGGCCGCGGCGCCAAGGGTGGCGCGGATGAACTGCACGTGACCGATCTCGTCGACCGCCAGCCGCTGGGCATAGGCCTGTATCGGCGATCCGCCGAACGGCACCATGCTGCCGCCGATGACGGTGCCCTGGATGCCGGTTCCGGTCAGCAGGGACGAGGCTAGGCCATTGCCGCTGATCGCGTGCAGATAATATTCAGCGCCAAGATACTCGAAATTCAGGGCGAAATTGAAGATGTCGGCGTCCGTGATGGTGGCGGCAGCGGCGGGATTGCTGGTCAGGGCGAGTCCCGCACCACCCAGGGAGGCCGCGACAGCCGTGCCGATGGCACCGACGCCGAGGCGCTGGACCCAGTCCCGTCGGCTGGAACCGGCCAGGGCCGGCGAGTCGGGGACCCGCGAGTTCGGGGCCGGCGAATTGGAGTGCAGGTCGGCGGTCACGGACTCGGACATGGAGTTGCAGCCTTTCGGAGGAACATCGACGGCGATACTGCCTCGAAGCTTTGTCAGGCAATGCCGGTTCCGGCGGCTTGATGATCCAGGCTGACATTTATATGCACGAGATCGTGCGTGACTTCTGCCAGAACCGCTTCCCAGTCTCCCGGCCGCGGCTGGCGGTAGAGGCGCAGCGTCGGATACCACGGGCTGTCTCGCCGCCCGCTCAGCCAGCGCCAGCATGGATCGAAACGATCGAGCACCCAGACCGGCTTGCCCATCGCCGCCGCCAGGTGGGCGACGGCGGAATCGACCGAGATGACGAGGTCCAGGGCGGCGACCAGGGCCGCGGTGTCGGCGAAATCCCCCATCTCGTCCATGAAGTCGGTCAGCGGGAAGGCTTCGGGTGCGGCAGGCCCGTCCTTCTGCAGGCTGACCAGATGCAGCCCCGGCAGTTCGAACAAGGGTGCGAGGCGTTCGGGAGCGATGGAGCGGCGGCGGTCGAGTGCCGAGAGCGCGGGCGAATGCCGGCGCGGATTGCCCGCCCATACCAGGCCGATGCGCAGACCCTGGCGACCTCCTGCGGCAAGGCGTGCGTGCATGGCGGCGGTCAGCCCTTGGTCGGGCCGCAGATAAGGCCCATCTCCGGGAATGGTCGCCAGCGTCGTGGCCATCGCCAGGGGCAGGCTGAGCATCGGGCAATGAAGATCGAAGTGCGGCAGCGCCTCCCCGCGCGCCAGCACCAGATCGACCCCCGGCAGCCCATCCAGCAGGCGCACCAGCGGCTTCTGCACTTCCAGTATCACCCGCCATCCGCGCTGCGCGGCCAGCCCGGCATAGCGGCAGAACTGCAACGTGTCACCGAAACCCTGTTCGGCGTGGATCAACAACGTGCGCCCCCCCGCCTCGTCCCCCTGCCATTGGGGCTGCGCGAAGTCGCGGCGTGCCTTGAGCATGTTCGGTGTCCGCCAGCGCCACTCATACTCCTTCCAGCCGGCTGCCATGTCGCCACGCGCCAGCAGGGCCATTGCCAGGTTGTTGTGCGTTTCGGGATCCGGATCGAGCGCGATCGCGCGGCCGTAGCAGGCCACCGCCTCGTCGAGCCGCCCCTGCTGGCGCAGAACGACGCCCAGATTATGGTGCGCTCCGGCAAAATCCGGCCTGGCCTCGATGGCTTCGGCATAGGCGGCCACGGCCTCGTCCAGCCGGCCCTGTTCCTTGCGGACATTGCCCAGATTGTAACGGGCTTCGGGGAAATTCCGACGAAGCGCGAGCGCCCTTTGGCAGCAGGCGGCGGCGGCGTCGAGCTGCCCGAGTTCCATGAACGCGCTGCCGAGGTTGTTGTGGGCCTCGGGGAATTGCGGCATCAGCGCGATGGTTCCGGCAAAGCAGGCGGCGGCTTCCTCCGGGCGTCCCTGCTCCATCAGCAGGGTGCCGTGGTTGTTGTGGGCGGCGGCAAATGCCGGATCGAGTTCGAGCGCCCGGCGGAAACAGGCACCGGCCTCGTTCAGGCGCTTCTGCGCCATGAGCAGGTTGCCAAGATTATTGTGGGCATCGGGGAAATCCGGATCAAGCTCGGTGGCGCGGCCGAAGCAGGCGGCGGCTTCCTCCGACCGACCCTGTTCCTTGCGCACGACGCCGAGATTATTGTGGGCGTGCGCGGAGTGTGGGCTGAGCGCCAGCACCCTGGCGTAGCGTTCCGCCGCCTGGTCCAGCCGCCCCAATGCCGCGAACACGTTGCCCAGATTGTAGCAAGCCTCCGGGAAATCGGGCCTGAGCTCGATCGCCCTGGAATAGCCAGCGATCGCCTCGTCGAGCCGTCCGGCCTCGTGATGGCGGAGAGCGTCGTCGAAACTCTCCTGGACGATGTGGGACGAGACAGACCGCGAGCTCATTGTTCCATCCAGGGACGCCCCGGGGGAAGGGAGCGCCTGGTTGGATGTTAGATCGAAACGACCCGGCTATTCAACCGGGCACGGCTTGGCCTCCCAGATCTCGGAGGCGTATTGCGCGATGGCGCGGTCGCTGGAGAATTTGCCGCTGCCCGCGATATTCAGCACGGCCTTGCGCGCCCATTCCGGCTGGTCGCCATACAGGCCGACCATGGCACGATCGGCCGCCAGATAGGACGAGAGATCCGCCAGATGCATGAAGCGGTCGCCGCTGCCGAGCAGCATGTCGCGCAACGGGTCGAATATCCCCGGCTCGTATTTGCTGAACCGGCCGGTGAACATCATGTCCAGCGCCGCTTTCGTTTCCGGGTCATGGTCGTAATGCCATTGCGGATTATACCAGCCGCGATTCTCGGCGACCTGCGCCGCGGTCAGGCCGAACAGGAAGAAATTCTCCTCGCCGGCCTCCTCGGCCATCTCGATGGTGGCGCCGTCGCGCGTGCCGATGGTCAGCGCGCCGTTCATCATGAACTTCATGTTGCTGGTGCCGCTGGCCTCGAAACCCGCGGTCGAGATCTGGTTCGAGACATCCGCCGCGGGGATCAGCCGTTCCGCCAGGGTCACGGAATAATCGGGCAGGAACACGATTTTCAACCGCCCGCGCACCAGGGGATCGCCGTCGATCGTGCCCGCGAGATTGCTGATGAACTTGATGATCACCTTGGCCAGCGCATAGGAGGGCGCCGCCTTGCCCGAGAAAAAGAAGGTGCGCGGCGTCATCTCGATGTCGGGATTTTCGCGCAGGCGGTTGTACAGCACCACCACGCGCAGCGCGTTGAGGAATTGCCGCTTATATTCGTGGATGCGCTTGACCTGGCAATCGAAGATCGTCGCCGGGTCCACCTGCACGCCGCTGCTGGCCTTTAGCCATTGCGCGAAACGTTGCTTGGCGGCGTGCTTGGCGCGCCGGACATCGTCAAGCAGCGCGCTGTCGGCCGCCATCGGCTTCAGTCGCGCGAGCTCGCCGAGGTCGGTGATCCAGCCATCGCCGATGGCCGCCGTGATGGTGGCGGCGAGCGGCGGATTGGCCAGCAGCAGCCAGCGGCGCGGCGTCACCCCGTTGGTCTTGTTGTTGAACCGGTTCGGGAAGACCTCGGCCAGGTCCTTGACCGTCGTGGTGCGCAGCAGCTCGGAATGAAGGGCGGCCACGCCGTTGGTGCTGTGCGAGCCGACGATGGCGAGGTTGGCCATGCGGATCTTCGGCTTGACGCCCTCCTCGATCAGCGAGACACGCGCCAGACGCTCGTTGTTCTGCGGAAAATAGACCCGCACCGTGTCCATCAGCCGCTGGTTGATGGTCAGGATGATCTCGGCCTGCCGCGGCAGCATCACCTCGAACCATTGCAGCGGCCATTTCTCCAGGGCCTCGGGCAGCAGGGTATGGTTGGTGTAGGCCAGCGTGTTGCAGGTCACGCGCCAGGCATCGTCCCATTCCAGCCGGGCCTCGTCGAGCAGGATGCGCATCAGTTCGGGCACGGCCATGCTCGGATGGGTGTCGTTCATCTGGATGGCGGCCTTGCTCGACAGCTCCTTCCATTCGCCGCCGCCGGCGCGGAAGCGCCGCACCAGGTCGGCCAGCGCGCAGGCCACCAGGAAATATTCCTGGGCGAAGCGCAGCGCCTGTCCGAAGGTCGTGGAATCGTCGGGATAGAGCACGCGGGTCAGCGATTCGGCCGCCAGCGTCTCGGCCACGGCGCCGACGAAATCGCCGCTGCTGAACTCCTGGAAATCGAACGAGTCCGGCGCGCGGGCCGCCCACAGGCGCAACGTGTTGATGGTCTTGCCGCCAAAGCCGACGATCGGCCGGTCATAGGGCATCCCGATCAGCTGCGACGAACGGCCCGGAATGGCGCGCAGGGTGCGGCCATGGGTCTCGAACGAGCAGTTCAGCGTCACCGAGACCTGCTCGAGCGGACGCATCACCTCCCATGGATCGGTGTTGCGCAGCCAGTTGTCGGGCGTCTCGCGCTGCCAGCCATTATCCATCTGCTGCCGGAAGATGCCGTATTCGTAGCGCAGCCCGTATCCCATTCCCGGTAGCTGCATCGTCGCCATGGAATCAAGGAAGCAGGCGGCAAGCCGTCCGAGGCCGCCATTGCCCAACCCTGCGTCGGGCTCATTCTCGAGCAGGCCGAGCCAGTCGAGGCCATGGATCGCCGCGACATCCGCCAGCACCGGGTCGAGCAACAAATTCATGACGTTGTTGGCCAGCGAGCGGCCGATCAGGAATTCCATCGAGATGTAGTAGATCCGCTTGGGATCCTTCTCGGCATAGGTCTCCTGGGTGCGCACCCAGCGCGCGGCGAGCACGTCGCGCACCGAGCGGGCAATCGCCTCGAATTTTCCCCGGGCACTTGCCTGGGCGGGGTTGATGACGTCGTCGAGCTGCAGATGATGCCGGTAGCGCGCATCCATCAGGCTGGCTGCCTCCCGGCCGTCGAGGCGAGGTGTGGCAGCGTCAGCGGTCATGCTCATGGGGTCGTCCTCTTGATCTGAATGCCGGTTCGGCCGGCACGCGCGCAGGCGGAGACAACGCGGGCATCCGGGTGAAGTTAGCCTCTCGCCCGCTTCTTGCCGCCTTTCTCACGGCCCGGCTGGGCCTTGAGGTCGGCCTTGGGAGCCGCCTTCGCGTTCGCCCGAAGCTGGCCAGGCTTGCTCCCGGCCTTGCCGCGCTCCAGCACGAAGCGGGCATAATCGTCCATGTCTCCGTCGAACGGCTGCACGGTGCCGTCGGCCGCCAGCCACAGCCGGTCCGCCACCAGCTCCATCAGCGAACGGTCATGGGTGATCAGGATCACCGCACCTTCATAGTCGTTGAGCGCGTCCAGCAGCGCCCGCCGGCTGTCGATGTCGAGATGGTTGGTCGGCTCGTCGAGGATCAGCAGATGCGGTGCCGGCATCGCCACCAGGTTGAGCAGCAGACGCGCCCGCTCGCCGCCGGACAGGGCCGCGGCGGTGGTGCTCTGCTTGTCGAAGCCGATGCCCCAGCTGGCCAGGCGCGAGCGATGCTGCTGCTCGCTCTCCTGGGGCCGCTCGCGACGCAGGATGTCGAGCGAGCTTTCGTCCGGGTCCAGGGCCTCGATCTGATGCTGATGGAACCAGCCGACCGAGATCCGCCCCTCGCGCTGCATGCGCCCCGAGCGGATCGGCAGCATCCCGGCCGCCATCTTGGCGAAGGTCGATTTGCCGGCGCCGTTCACCCCGAGCAGCCCGATCCGGTCCTCGACGTCGAGACGCAGATCGAGCCCGCTCAGGATCGCGGGACCGGTCGCATAGCCGACCTCGACATTCTCGAGCCGCATCAGCGGTGGCGCCAGCGGACGCTTCGGCGAGGGCAGCAGGAAGGGAGACACGCGCTCCTCGATGGTGGCGCTGACCGGCTCCATCTTCTCCAGCCGCTTCATGCGCGACTGCGCCTGGGCCGCCTTGGACGCCTTGGCCCGGAAGCGGTCCACGAACGACTGCAGATGCGCCCGCTCGGCTTCCTGCTTGACCCGCGTGGCCGACAGCAGCCGGGCTTTCTCGCCGCGCCTCCTCTCGAAATCGTCATAGCCGCCGGTGTAGAGCTCGAGCTTGCCTTCGCTGACATGCAGGATGAAGCCGACCGAGTTGTTGAGCAGTTCGCGGTCGTGGCTGATGATCAGCGCCGCATTCGGATAGCGCGCCAGACGCGCCTCCAGCCAGAGCGCGCCTTCCAGATCGAGATAATTGGTCGGCTCGTCGAGCAGCAGCAGGTCGGGCTCGGCGAACAGGGCGGCGGCCAGGGCCACGCGCATCCGCCAGCCGCCGGAGAATTCCGCCATCGGACGGGCCAGATCCTCGGTGGAGAAGCCCAGGCCGTGCAGGATCTCGGCCGCCCGCGCCGGCGCGGTGTCGGCGTCGATCTCGATCAGCCGCGCCCAGATGTCGCCCATCCGTTCGGGGGCGGCGGTTTCCAGCTCGCCGAACAGGGCGTGACGCTCGGCATCCGCGGCGAGGATGGTGTCGAGCAGCGACACCGGGGTCGCCGGATGCTCCTGCGCCACGATGGCCAGACGCGCCGCAACGCCGGCGACCCGTGGCAGCGCGATTTCGCCGCCATCCGGCTGCAGCTCGCCGGTGATCAGCTTGAACAAGGTGGATTTGCCGACGCCGTTGCGGCCGACCAGACCGACCTTGGCCGCAAGCGGCAGGGTCACGCTGGCCCTGTCGAAGAAGCGCCGTCCCCAGGCGTTGAACGTGAGGTTGTCGATCTGGAGCATGAAGACCTACGGACAGAGGGAAGCGAGCGGGCTAGGCGGCGGCAGGGCGCATCCAGCCGACCAGCTCGGCGCGCGCGAGGGCTTCTAGCATGTCGATCGCCGCATCATCGTCATTGACGCACGGGATGGTGCAGAATTTCTCGCCCCCGGCATGCAGGAAGGCCTCGCGCAGCTCATTGCCGATCTCGTCCAGCGTCTCGATGCAGTCGGACAGGAACCCCGGCATCACCAGGGCGACCCGCCGTATCCCGTCCTTCGCCAGTTCGACCACGGTGGATGCGGTGGCCGGTTCCAGCCATTTTGCCGGCCCGAAACGCGACTGGTAGGTCAGCGGGCTGAGCGCTTCGGCCAGGCCCAGTTCCGTGCGCAGCGCCCGCATGGTCCGCTCGCATTCCCGCCCGTAGGGATCGCCCGCGGCGATGCAGCTCTTGGGCAGGCCATGGAACGACCCCACCAGCATGTCCGGCTTCCAGTCGAGTGCGCCGAGGGTCCGGCGGATGGTCCCGGCGAGGGCCGCGATATAGAGCGGATGGTCCGGGTACGAGGGCGTCGTGCGCAACGCCGGCTGCCGGCGCAGGTCCATCAGGGCACGGAACACCTGGTCGTTCGCGGTTGCCGTGGTGGCCGCGCTGTATTGCGGGTAAAGCGGCAGCACGACGATCCGGTCGCAGCCTTGTGCTGCCAGCGCGTCGATGGCGGAGGCGACCGTGGGGATGCCGTAGCGCATGCTCCAGGCCAATTTCACCCCGTCCGGAGCCAGGCGGAGGGCGAGTTTTTCCGCCTGCGACCGCGTGTGGCTGCGCAGGGGAGACTCGTCGCGCGCCTCGTTCCAGATCCGCCTGTAGGCGGCGCCGCTCTTCTGCGGCCGCAGCGAAAGCACCACGCCCTCGAGGATCGGCCGCCAGATCAGCGGGTTGGCCTCGATCACGCGTCGGTCGGACAGGAACTCGGAAAGATAACGCCGGACGGAGCGATAATCCGTGCCGTCCGGCGTTCCGAGGTTGATCAACAGCAAGCCGGCATTATTCATGCCGGGCAGTCTACTCCGCGGCGTGCGCGACGTCAGCAGCGGTGGTCGGCGCGGAGGCTGGCGAGGTGTGGTTCGCCTTGATCGCCTCGTAGACGCCGTCCGCCCAGGCCTCGTCGGCCGCCCGGAAATGCGCAAGCTGCCGGTCGATGATCTCGCGCGGCACGCCCTGCATCGCGGCGGCGATGTTGTCGAAGAAGCGCTTGCGCTGTCCCTCGTCGAACATCCGGAACAGGTTGCCCGGCTGCGAATAATCGTCATTGCCGTCGCGGTGGTTGTAGCGGGCGGCATCGCCGGAGATGCGCAGCGGCGGCTCCTTGATCGAGTTGTCCTGCACCGGGCCGTGGAACGAGTTCGGCTCGTAATAGGCATCCGTGCCCACCGGCGCGTCGAACCGCATCGGGCCGTCGGCATGGTAGCTGTTGACTTCCACGCGCGGCTTGTTGACCGGCAGCTTCTCGTAGTGGGTGCCGACGCGATAGCGATGGGCGTCGGCATAGGCGAACAGGCGCGACTGCAGCACCTTGTCCGGCGAGAAGCCGATGCCCGGAACCACATTCGACGGCGAGAAGGACGATTGCTCGATTTCGGCGAAATAATGCTCGGCGTTGCGGTTCAGCTCGACGATGCCGACCTCGATCAGCGGATATTCACCGTGCGGCCAGACCTTGGTCAGGTCGAACGGGTTGTACGAGGTCTTCTCGGCATCGGCTTCCGGCATGATCTGCACGCACAGGCGCCATTTCGGAAATTCGCCTCGCTCGATGGCGTCGTACAGGTCGCGCTGCGAGCTTTCGCGGTCGTTGGCGATGATCTCGTTGGCTTCCTCGTTGGTCCAATGCTTGTGGCCCTGCAGGGTCTTGAAGTGGAACTTCACCCAGTAGCGCTCGCCGGCATCGTTCCAGAAGCTGAAGGTGTGGCTGCCATAGCCATTGATGTGGCGGAAATCGGTCGGCAGGCCGCGGTCGGAGAACAGGATCGCCACCTGGTGCAGGCTCTCGGGCGAAAGCGACCAGTAATCCCACATCGCGGTCGGCGAACGCAGGTTGGTGCGCGGGTGACGCTTCTGGGTCCGGATGAAATCCGGGAACTTGATCGGGTCGCGGATGAAGAACACCGGCGTGTTGTTGCCGACCAGGTCCCAGTTGCCTTCCTCGGTATAGAATTTCACCGAGAAGCCGCGCACGTCGCGCTCGGCATCGGCGGCGCCACGCTCGCCGGCCACGGTCGAGAAGCGGATCAGCAGGTCGGTTTCCTTGCCGACACCGGCGAACAGCTTCGCCCGGGTGTATTGGCTGATGTCATTGGTGATGGTCAGCTTGCCATAGGCGCCCGAACCCTTGGCATGCACCACCCGTTCGGGGATGCGCTCCCGGTTCTGGTGCGCCAGCTTTTCGAGAAGCTGGTAGTCCTGCAGCAGCAAGGGCCCGCGCGGGCCGGCGCTGAGGCTGTTCTGGTTGTCCGGGATCGGTGCCCCGGCTGTCGTGGTCAGGATCTTGTCGCTCATGGAGTTCCCCATTGGCTCTACCGACCTTTTGTAGCCTTGGGCGGTCGATAGGTGAAATCGCTCTTTCCTAGTCAACCGATAGCACCTACCTATCGCTCGCACGCCGAACAGCGGCAGGAACGGCGCCCGCCACCGCCGCCGAACCGGAGATGCCCGCAATGGTCCGAGCCTGTCCGCAACCGGGAGCCTGAAATGAGCCGTTCCAACCTTGCCGGGTTATCGCTACGCGACCTCGAATATGCGGTGGCCGTGGCCGAGTTTCGGCATTTCGGCCGTGCCGCGGAGCATTGCGGGGTCAGCCAGCCGGCGCTCAGCGAGCAGCTTCGCAAGCTGGAGGCCGTGCTGGGCGCCACCCTGTTCGAGCGCGCCGCCCGAAGGGTCGGCATCACGGCCCATGGCGAGATCCTGCTGCGCCAGGCGCGCATCGTGCTGCGCGAGGCGTTCGGGCTGCTGGAGATGGCGCGCGCCGCGACCAGCCCGCTCAACGGCCCGTTGCGCATCGGCGTGATCCCGACGCTGGGGCCGTATTATCTGCCCCTGGTGCTGCGTGTGCTGCGGGGGGATTTCCCTGGGCTGGAACTGCGCCTGCAGGAGGGGCTGACCCAGGACCTGATCGAGCTGCTGCATCGCGGCAGCCTCGACGCCGTCCTCGCCGCCCTGCCGTTGCCGGGCGATGCGCTGGCCACGGCGTCCCTGTTCTTCGAGCCGTTCCAGCTGCTCATGCCGGCGAACCACCGGCTGCTCGATGCCGGTACGCTTCATCCCGAGGATCTTCCCGGCGAGGATCTGCTGCTGCTCGAAGAGGGGCATTGTCTGCGCGACCAGGCCATCTCGCTCTGCCGGCTGCCCGGCGTCAGCGGGCGCACGGCGCGCTACGCGAGCAGCATCGAGATGCTGCGGCACATGGTGGCGGCCGGCGAGGGCTATGCCGTGATG
>CAXTCT010000026.1:0-15300 GCA_964242565.1 uncultured Acetobacteraceae bacterium
GCCGCGGCAGGATCGCCTGTCCCGGCGCCTGACGACCCGCCGGCAGTTCCTGGCCATTGCGCCGCAGGGACAGCAGGGCTGTCCCCGCCTCCCCGCTGCCGCTGGTGTCTGGCGCCACCAGGATCGCATTCTCGCTCGACGGGTCCCGGCGCACGAAGCGCGCAGGAACCAGATCGAGCATCTGCCGCGTCCACCAGGACAGGAATTCCGTGACCATCGGAGCAAGGGTCTAGCAGAAGCCCCGCCCGGGAAGAACCGAATCGCGGACGCGAAATCCGCTTTTGAAACCAGATGTCACAAAAGCCCAATCTTTCCAGGGGTCCGGCGTTACCAGGGACTCGGCGTTACCAGACGAGGGCGTGGGTCTCCCCGGTCTCGACATTGACGAAGCCGTTCGGCGCACGTTCATGCGGTGCCACCAGCACCCAGCGCCACGGGGCACAGGTCAGTGTCGCGAAGATCAGCCGCTCGGGGAAGCCAGGATACCAGCGATGCATGAAGCTCGGCTCATACATCCAGTCCACCCCCTCGGCGGCTGCATAGAGGATCTGCATCTCGGCATCGAGCATCTCCGCCGGTCGGGCAGTCATCAGCCCGCCGATCTCGAAGCGCACGGTGGCCGCCACGACACCGCCGATCACAAGTGCCCAGCCACCCTGCTGCAGTGCGACCTGGTTCACCGCCGCCGCCATCGCCGCATCCGACGAGCCGACCACCCAGATGTTATGCTGGTCGTGCGCCACCGAGCAGGCCAGGGCGGTGTCCGGCGTGCGCGGGCCGCAGCCGCGCCAGAACATGCGCGAGACCGCGCCCTTGCCCGAATAGCGGTCGATGATCGCCATCTTGGTGATGCAGCGGTCGGGATCGCGCTGTACCAGACCGCCGGACACCGGCAGTTCCTCGGTGAGGAACTCGTCTGCCCAATGGAACGGACGCAACACCGCCGCCTGCATGATCTGCCGCCCGGGTGCCGCCGGGATCGCGAAGTCGGCCGCCTCCAACTCCCGGCCGACCCGGATGGTGCGTGAGGCCCAATCCGGCCAGTCGATGCGTGGGGTGAAGCCGGTGAATTTCTTTCCCTGCGAGACCGGCTCGCCATCGGCCCACACCTCGGCGATGTCGAGCGAGGCGACATCCGACAGCAGCACGACGTCGGCAAAACGCCCCGGCGCGATGCTGCCAACCCAGGGTGTCAGGCGCATGTGCCGGGCCGGATTGATGGTCACGCACTGGATGGCGATCTCGGGCGCGAGGCCGGCGGCGATCGCCAGCCGCACATTATGGTCGGTGGCCCCGTCGCGGAGGGTATCGGTGGCGCTGCGGTCATCGGTGGTCAAAGCCACCTGCGAGAAATCCTGCAGGCCGCGCTCCAGCATCGCCGCGATCACGCCCGGCGCCGTCGCCGGGCGCAGTTCGACGAAGATGCCGGCCGCCATCTTGTCCATCACCTCGTCCGGCGTATAGAGTTCATGGTCGGACGCAAGTCCGGCTGCGGCAAAGGCGTTGATGCTGGCGGCGTCGCGCAGGCCCGCGCCATGGCCCTCGACGACGCCGCGCCGGGCAAAGGTCGCCTCGATCATGCCCCACAGCCGCTCGTACGAAGGCGTCTTGGGGTTCCAGACCGCAGGCCAGTCCATCACCTCGTCGAGCCCGGCGACCATCAGCTCGGAACCCATGAAGCCGGCCTGCTCGTCACGTCCGAAATAGCCCCCTCCATGCTCGTAGCCGGTGGGAGGCACCGCCGACCCCGGCAAAGGGAAGATCTTCAGCGGGGAACCCTGCCGCCGCGCCCGCAGCCAGAATTCCAGATTGTTGGGCCCATCCACGTTGGACATCTCGTGGCTGGCCTCGCAGGTCCAGGTGTTGCCGCGCGGCAGGACCAGGGCCGCCTCGAATTCCGGCGTCAGATGCGAGCTCTCGATATGCTTGTGCACCTCGCCGAAACCGGGCACCGCGGCGAGTTCGGGACGATGCACCCGCCGAGCAACCTCGCCCTTATAGGCGCCGGCCGGACCCACCCAAGCGATGCGCCGGCGCTTGATGACGATTTCCTGGTCTGGCAGCCAGCGGCGCGTATGCACGTCGAGCAGTCGCCCCACGCGCAAGGCGACATCCGCCGGCCGCCGGCCCAGCGCGGTCAGCACCAGGTCCTGGCGGAGACGCACCTCGTCGGCGGCATTGATGATCAGGTCGTCCGGCAGCGGCGGCACGTCGATGGTCATGGCGGGCGAGGCTCCTTCGCGAGGAATGCAACTTATGGAGCAAGACGCCTGCCAACCGAAATGCGTGATGCTGTTACCGGATTAAATGGAACCTCCGCAACATGCCAGAGCACCCTGGTGGATTGAAGATGAAGCTCTCCAGCTTCAGAATGGCCCTCCAGCGTCTGCTCGAAGCCGAGGGCCCGTTAGAAGCGCCTCGACGGGTCGAAATCCCGTGCCGGCACAAAAGGTCTCAGCGCCAGAACCTGGTCCATGACGGCTCCGCCTGCGTTTCGAGGCAATTCAACCAGCATGACGGGCTACCGCGAAAGGGTAAAGCCAGTTGCAGTGGCTATCGTGGCCACCGCCTCGCGCGGCTACGTGCTGACCTGCGGCAGGCCCATCAACTTGCCATGCATGCCACGCGCCGACAGACCCACGACGAACAGGTTCTCGCAGGCCGTCGCTCGATACGACCGGTTCGGGCCGGCATCCCGTCTCTAGCCGTGGCGGGTCAGAGTGAGGACGATCAGGGCGATACGGTCGACCTGATCATATGGC
This sequence comes from uncultured Acetobacteraceae bacterium, assembly GCA_964242565.1. Lineage (GTDB taxonomy): Bacteria > Pseudomonadota > Alphaproteobacteria > Acetobacterales > Acetobacteraceae > Lichenicoccus. The sequence continues at coordinate 2,763 of CAXTCT010000026.1, forward strand.
TCATGCAGAAGTTCTTCTCCGAAGACGTCGACATCGACTTCGTTGTAAGTCCAGCCGAAGCCGGATCTCGGCACGATGGAGGCAATGACGTCGCGGAACCGGTCCTCACCTTTCATGATGGCAACGCCTGTAAAGAGCAGCAAAGTGCCATCCGGATTTAGTCTGCTCATCGCCGACCGCACGATACTGACGGCCAACTCCGCACCAAGCGGGCCACCGCCATGTCGATACATTCTCGTCCCGCGATCAACCAGGTAGGGAGGATGGGCGATGATGAAGTCGAACTGACCGGGGACGTCAGACAGGAGATCGCTGTATCGCGGAGTCGCGTAATCCAAACCAGCAAGGGCCAGATTAACCCGGGCCATGCTCAACGCGGTGTTGTTGATATCCACCAGGAACGTCTCGGCCGCTGGCACGGCTTTGGCAATTGCCATTCCGCCGGGACCCGCTCCCGTGCAGATATCAACGGCGCGCTTGATCGGGGCAGAACGTTTTTCGAGTTCGGCCTTGACGGCATTCATGAATTTGTAGGTGTCGGGACCGAAAAAGACGGCATCCGTCGCATTGGTCGGGAAGGCAGAGTGGACAATCAGGTTGCCGTCCAGGCTGGAGAAGCGAACGAGGCTTCGCAGGCCATCTTCATGTTTGGCCAGCAATTCTGCCTCGGTCATGATATCGAGCATAGCTGGCGTCAATGTTTCTTGATGAAATGGGCGGCTCCATCCAAAAACATCCTGAAGCGAACTACTCCAACGGTTCCTTGCCCGATTGTTTACCAGAAGATGAGTAGCTGGAGTGACGGTAACAAAATTATATCCTGATTCCTTCAACATCTGGCCAAGATCAAGAAGAGCATTCTCGCGCGCATCCCAGGGCATCGTCACGTTCCAATTATCAGGGTAAGCAGGTCCTTCGGACGGGGTTAACGCAACATGGACCGTTCGACATAGTTCATGCCGTGGTTGGTCGTCGGCCATCACAAATCGGATGGTTCTCCCCGTCTAGGGGAAATAAAACGAGTATCAAGGTTGCCGCGGCCGGTCAGCATGATGTGGATCGTGTCGGGCCAGACTTGGTAGGCGCGCGGAGGAAGTCGCCGGCGATCTGCAACTTGTAAAGGCGCGATGCGACCTCAATCCGGGATCAATACCGTGCTACCGGTGGTGGCTCGGGATTGCAGCGCACGGTGCGCGTCGGCGGCACGGCTCAGGGCGAAGCGCTGCCCGATCTGGATGGTGACGGCACCGTTCGCCACCACCTCGAACAACTCGGCGGCTGCGGCCTCCAAAGCTTCCCGTTTCGCGACATAGGTCGTCAATGTGGGGCGTGTGACATATAAGCTCCCACGAGAGGCCAGCATGTTGAGGTTGACCCCCTGGACCTCTCCGGATGCATTGCCAAATGACACCATCAGGCCACGCGGCGCCAGACTGTCCAGGCTGGCCATGAAGCTATCCTTGCCGACACTGTCATAGACCACGGGCACCATCGCGCCGTCAGTCAAACGCTTGACCTGGGCGGGCAGGTCGCTCAGGCCGATAATGGTGTGGGCCGCGCCATTCGACCGCGCCACTGCGGCTTTCTCCTCGGTCGATACCACACCGATGACCGTCGCGCCGATATGCCTGGCCCATTGACATAACAGTAGGCCAACGCCTCCGGCGGCGGCATGCACCAAGATGGTTTCGCCAGCCTGAAGCGGACGCACATGACGCAACAAGGCCTGCACGGTCAGGCCGCGCAACATCATGGCGGCCGCCGTTACCGTATCGATCGTGTCTGGAAGCTTGACCAGACGGTCCGCGGCAATGACTCGTCGGCTGGCATAGCCGCCTATCGACGAACTATAGGCAACGCGATCGCCTGGAACCACATTGCTGACGCCCGGCGCCACCGCCTCGACGGTTCCTGCTCCTTCCATGCCCAACACCGCCGGAAATCCTGACAACTTGTAGAGGCCGGTGCGGTAGTAGATGTCGATATAATTCAGGCCGACGGCTTCGTGCCGGATCAGAACCTCACCCATTGCCGGCTCCGGCGTTGGCACGTTCTCCCATTGAAGCACGTCCGGACCACCATATTCATGAATTCGGACAGCCTTGGACATCAGTGATCCCCTTCGTGATCGAGCAGGAACCGTTTGGTATCGATCCCGCCCTCGGCGGTGAAGCCGCCAATCCCATTCCTGGCTACAACGCGATGACATGGGATGAGAATTGGAAGCGGGTTGTTCCGATTGGCTTGCCCGATTGATCTGGCGCAACCGCCAACTTCCTCTGCGAGATTGCCATAGGTGCGCGTGGTGCCAAAGGGAATACGCCGCAGCGCGCCCCACACTTTCAGGCGGAAGACGGTACCGGAAGGGGCCAGCGGCAAATCGAATACGTCCAGTTCGCGATCAAAATAGGCATTCAGTTGCGCACGTGCCTGCCTGAGTAACACGGTCTCCTGTTGATCACAGGTCCAACCCCAATCGAGTGCCACCAGCTCGTCATCCTCTTGCGAGACCGTCAAGGCGCCAAGCGGGCTGTGTAACGATAATTGCGGCAACCAGGAGCTCCAGTATTTGCAGACATCGCACGGCACAAGTCGAGACGTGTCAAGCAGGCTGCGTTTTGAGTAGCATGTCTCCTGGCCTTCACGGGCATTGCAGAGCACAAGGGGTGTGCGGCGCGTGGGCAGGTGAAAAGACGATGCATGCGGCGGAACGCACAATTTTTGCGCTGGCAACGGGAGCAGGTCGGGCTGCCATAGCTATCATGCGCATCAGCGGGCAGGATTGCGGCACAATCGTGAATGGACTCTGCCGCGGCAGCTTGCCAGCCCCACGTCAGGCGGCGATACGCCGCCTATGGCTGGCGGACGACCTGCTCGATCACGCGCTGGTTCTGTGGTTTCCGGGGCCCAACAGCTACACCGGTGAGGATGCTGCTGAGTTGCACCTGCATGCGGGACCCGCCGTCATCGAGGCGGTCGCCAATGCCCTCGTCGCGCTGGGTGCTTGTCCTGCAGAGCCAGGCGAGTTCACACGCCGTGCCTTCCGCCATGGACGCCTCGACCTTCTGAAAGCCGAAGGCATCGCCGACTTGGTCGAGGCGGAAACGCAGGCGCAGCGTCGACAGGCGCTTCGACAGACTGAGGGCGCCTTGAGTACGCTCTATGAGGAATGGAGTCAGCGTCTGCGTCTGGTGCTGGCAAAGCAGGAAGCGGTCATCGATTTTCCCGACGAGGATCTGCCGGTCACGGTCGAAGCCGCACTGCTGGGGGAGATAAAATCACTTGCATCGGAGATGCAGACCCATTTGGCTGCCGGAGGGCCTGGGGAACGTCTGCGGCGGGGCCTTGTCTTTGCGGTTATCGGCAAGCCCAATGTGGGCAAATCCAGTCTGGTGAACGCACTGGCGCAGCGCGATGCCGCAATCATCTCGCCAGTTCCAGGCACGACCCGGGATGCGCTCGAGATTCGCGTGATACTGGGGGATGTTCCGGTAACCCTGGTTGATACTGCCGGCCTGCGCGATACGCACGATCCGGTCGAAGCTGAAGGCGTGCGCCGGGCATTGCGTCATGCCGAACAGGCCGATCTTGTCATAGAGGTCATAGAGGCCGGGAATGCCATTATCGAAGCGGGCTACCTTGTCGTGTGCAACAAGATCGACCAGACCCCGGCCCCGGCCGGGATACTGGGTATCAGTGCGCTGCGGGGCATCGGCCTGCCTGAACTCATCCGCATCCTGTCGGATCATGCAGCGCGTCTGACCGCCCGGACTGCTGCAGCTCCTTTCACCAGAGTTCGGCACCGTCTTGGGATCAGCGATGCGACTACCCATCTCGTCCAGGCAGTCCAGGCGCATTGGCCGGAGTTGCGTGGCGAGGAGCTTCGTCTCGCAATGCTGGCTCTTGGCGGACTGACCGGCGCGGTGGGGGTCGAAGACCTGCTAGACACCATTTTTGAACAATTCTGCATTGGGAAATAAGCCATGGCGAGAGATCACGATGACCAGCCAGCGTGATGTGATCGTGATCGGCGGCGGCCATGCCGGCTGTGAGGCGGCGGCAGCATCGGCTCGCATGGGGGCGAAGACCCTGCTGCTGACGCATCGGCGCGACACTGTCGGCGTGATGTCCTGCAACCCGGCTATTGGCGGCATTGGCAAGGGACATCTTGTTCGCGAGATCGACGCGCTTGACGGACTGATGGGGCGCGCCGCGGATCGTGCGGGCATCCATTTCAAGCTGCTGAATCGCTCCAAAGGTCCAGCCGTGCAGGGGCCTCGTGCCCAGACCGACCGCTCACTCTACCGCGCAGCCATCCAGGCTCTGCTTGCGGAAACGCCGGGCCTGACCATCATGGAAGCGGCAGCGGACGATCTGCTGCTTGACGCCGCAGGGCATGTCTGCGGCGTCGCCTGTGCTGATGGCCAACAGATCCGCGCAGGCGCGGTGGTGCTCACGGCGGGAACCTTCCTACGTGGCATCATTCACGTGGGCCTCCAGGCCAACCCGGCCGGACGCGTCGGCGAAGCTCCGGCTAATCTCCTGGGAGCCCGCCTGGAAGCGCTTGGACTGCCGATGGGACGCCTCAAGACCGGAACACCGCCCCGCCTTGACCGCAACAGCATCGACTGGAACAGCCTCGCCGAGGATCCCGGCGACGATGTCCCGGAACCCTTCAGTCGGCTGACGACGCAGATCGAGACCCCTCAGCTTTCCTGCCGCATCACCGCCACCACTTCTCATACCCATGACGTCATACGCAGCCACCTTCATCTTTCCGCAGTCTATGGGGGGGGCATCGCGTGTCGTGGGCCACGCTACTGTCCTTCGATAGAGGACAAGGTTGTGCGATTTGCCGAACGCAGCAACCACCGTATCTTCCTCGAACCGGAGGCCTTACCCGGCAATCCAGGCGGTGATCTGGTCTATCCGAACGGCATCTCCACCAGCCTGCCGGCGGACATCCAGCGCCTTCTGCTTGCCACGATTCCAGGGTTGGAGCAGGCCAGGATCATTCGGCCCGGCTACGCCGTCGAGTATGACTATGTCGACCCCCGCGCCTTGCTTCCGAGCCTGGAGCTCAAGACGTTGCCGGGCCTGTTCCTCGCCGGCCAGATCAACGGTACGACCGGCTACGAGGAGGCCGCGGCCCAAGGCATTCTCGCAGGCATTAACGCGGCGCGTCGGACCGGAGGCAGCGCCCCAGTTACCATCGACCGTGGCGCTGGGTATCTCGGGGTGATGATTGATGACCTGACAACCCAAGGGGTCAGCGAGCCCTACCGGATGTTCACATCGCGTTCCGAATATCGGCTCAGTCTGCGTGCTGACAACGCGGACCTCCGCCTGACCGGCCTGGGCATTGAATGGGGTTGCGTTGGCTCCCGACGGGCAAATCTATATACAGCCGACGCGACCCGCATCGCCGACTGCATGGACCGCGCAAGAGCGGAATCATTCCCTTCAGGCATCCTCAAGCAGGCTGGTCTCTCCACAACTGGAGACGGTCGCCGAAGGTCCATCCTTGAGATCATTGCAGGTTCTTCCGTTGCAATCGAAGCTCTTTTCGTTCTGTCTCCCTGGCTAAGAGAACTGCCGCCCAGGATCCTCAAGCATGTCGAAACGGAGGCACGTTATAGTGGCTATCTGGGCCGGCAGACGCGCGAGATCCGGCAGCTCGCAGTCGAAACCGCGATCGCATTACCGGTGGACCTCGACTATGACCGCATTGGCGGCCTTAGCACCGAGATGCGCGAGCGTTTGATCCTTGCGCGCCCCTCGAGCTTCAGCGCCGCCCAGCGTGTCCCGGGTATTACACCCTCTGCCTTGATGGCTCTGCTGACCCATCTCCGGCTACCACATGCGGAGCCGGCAGCCTGTGGATAGTTTCACGTGAAACATGACTTCCAGGCGGTTCTCGACGGCATTCCGAAAGAAGCCAGGAGCCGCCTCGACCTGTTTGCCGAGCTACTTGCGCGCTGGAACAGCCGGATCAATCTCATCGGTCCGCGCGACCTGCCCAATCTTTGGACCCGCCACATCTCCGACAGCTTGCAGCTGGTATCGCACATCCCACTTGGGTCTTCGGTGACCGATCTCGGCTCTGGGGCCGGGTTCCCGGGCCTCATCATCGCCATCTGCACGAACAACCCTGTCACCCTCGTCGAAGCTGACACGCGCAAAGCAAGCTTCCTCCGGGAAGCGGCGAGAGAGACCGGGGCGCAGGCGATTATCATTAACGCCAGAATCGAGAAGACCGTAATTCCTCCAGCGCCGATCATTACGGCAAGAGCACTCGCACCGCTGCCTCTGCTTTTAGATTGGGCCGCCCCGCATCTCCAGCCAGGCGGGACCTGCCTGTTCCTGAAGGGTCGAAAAGCCGAGGATGAATTGACTGATGCCTTGGCCAGATGGCACATGACGATCGCTCGGACACCAAGCCGGACCGACCCGGATGGCGTCATCCTGGCACTGAGTCACATCCGCCCTATTCCACCGCACGCCTGATTGCGAGGCCAACATTTCGAACGTTATCGCGCCGAAAATCATCGCGATTGCAAACCAGAAAGGGGGCGTTGGCAAAACTACGACGGCGATCAATCTCGCAACCTCCCTCGCCACCACAGGTCAGCGCGTTCTGCTGATCGATCTTGACCCGCAGGGAAATGCCTCGACTGGACTCGGCATCGAATATGGTGCGCGTCGCGCTGGCAGCTATGCCATGCTGGCGGAAAGCAAACCGCTTGCTTCGCTGGTGCGGCAAACCATGATCTCCGGGCTGTTCCTGTTGCCCGCTGACATCGAGCTCGCAGGTGCCGAGATCGAACTGGTGACCTACTTGCAGCGGGAATTTCTGCTGCAGCAGGCCCTGGCTGTCAGCGACAGCGCCATGCTTCCTTATGATTTTGTTTTAATTGACTGCCCGCCAAGTCTCGGACTGCTGACGCTGAATGCCCTGGTTGCGGCAGATGGCGTGCTAGTGCCGCTACAATGCGAGTTCTTCGCCCTGGAGGGCGTAAGCCACCTGGTGCGCACCATCGACCGCGTGCGTCGCTCCTTCAACCCTGGACTTCAGCTTCAGGGCTTGGTGTTGACGATGTTTGACCGGCGGAACAATTTGTCGGAGCTCGTTGCAGAAGATGCTCGCGGGTTTTTTGGAGACCAGGTGTTCGAGACATTGATCCCCCGCAACATCCGCATCTCCGAAGCGCAAAGCCACGGCAAGCCCGTCTTGCTCTATGACCCACGTTCAAGCGGCTCGATGGCTTATGCCAAGCTCGCCGAAGAGCTTGTCGAACGTATCAGACGCGGCGCTACCGGAAAGTTGAAATCATGAACAAGAAAAAGGAGCCGCCGTCGCGCCTGGGCCGCGGGCTTGCGGCTCTGCTGGGAGAAGCCCCGAATCATCTCACGAACCAACCCCAGGCTCCGGGAGCCACCATCCACAGCTTGCCAATCGAGGCGCTCGAAGCCGGCCCGTTCCAGCCACGACAGGCTATGGAGCCCGATGCATTAACCGAGCTGGCGGCATCGATACGCACGCGGGGCATCTTGCAGCCAATCCTGGCGCGCCCACACCCGGAGCGCGAGGGGATCTACCAGATCATCGCTGGCGAGCGCCGCTGGCGTGCCGCACAGCAAGCCGGATTGCACGACGTTCCGGTGCATGTCCGCGCGCTGGACGACGGCGACGCCATGGCGGCTTCCCTGGTCGAAAACCTGCAGCGACAGGACCTCAATCCGATCGAGGAAGCCGAAGGACTACATCGCCTGATTGGCGAGTTTGGCTTGTCCCATGACGAGTTGGCCGGGGCGATCGGCAAATCACGCAGCCATGTGACCAACACGGTTCGCTTGCTGCAACTGCCACAGACGGTGCGCAAGGAGCTGCAGAATGGCGCGCTGAGCGCGGGACACGCTCGTGCGTTGCTCGGCCATCCTGATCCCGCCAAGGCCGCCCTGAGTGTCATCGCACAGCGTCTGTCGGTGCGTCAGACCGAAGCCCTGGCGCAGGAGCATTCTACCGCGTCGCGGCTCGGCTCCGAATCATCGCGCCTCAAGCTCGACGGCAACCCGCGCAAGGACCCCGAAATCCTTGCCCTGGAACGCAGCCTGCGCGAAAAACTGGGGTTGCGCGTCCAGGTGCTTTACGATGGCAAGGGAGGCACCCTGCGCATACATTATGATAATCTCGATCAGCTCGACGGCATCCTGGCACTGCTCAACCAGTGAAGCCCGGAACTTCAGACAAGGCATGATCCGACGGTTCTGTGCATGGTGAAACGCAGCTGCAAGAAAGACGGCGGACCCTACTTCCACTGCATTCAATGGGCTGCTATAGCCCGCACCCGCAAGCGATCGTGGGCGCATAGCTCAGTTGGTAGAGCAGCTGACTCTTAATCAGCGGGTCGTAGGTTCGAATCCTACTGCGCCCACCATACCTTCAAGAATTTAGGCCGAGCGCCTGCAGGATGTCAGGTGGAAGCTGGCTGGTTGAGTTAAAACCGCCGGGACGTTGTCCAAAACCCATCTGATCATCGAGTCCCCAAATAGCCCAAGGCAGGCCGAGCTTCTCGGCCCCTTCGCGTACGCTCGCAAGATAAGCCAACCGGCTCGACGCTTTGAGTTTATCGGCCGCCCCGAACTCGGTCATCGCCACCACAACATGATGCACATGGCCCCAGTTCGTCGCACGGGCGAGGTTCTTCGAGATCGAGGCTGCGTCCTGATGCGTGGAGCACCAGTATTGAGCAATGGCCAGGGTATGGGGATCCTCGATAGCCGACACCTCAGCCTTGCAGGAAGCCTGGTCCTTGATTGGGAAGGGCAGATAGCGTGCAAGCTGACCCTTGCGTATGGCCGGATCCCAGAACCCAAGCAGCGTCAGCAACTGCGGCTCATAGGTGTGAAAACTGTAGATTACATCCTGGTCGGCAACTGGCTGTGTTTTCAGAAGCCCGTCTATGCTGCTCCAGTTCGTGCCGGTCAGAATGATCGTGCTATCCGGCAACGCTGCACGCACAATGACCAAGAGCTGACGCTGAAATATATCCCATTGCCCTGGGTCATCGAAGCCCGGCTCATTGACCAACTCGGGAAAGGTCAACCGCGTCGAAAACTGTTTTAGCGCCGGCGCCAAATCGCGCCAGAAACCAAGCAGATTCTCTCGAGCCTGCGCGTTGCGCTGCAGGTTCCAGTGCTGCATCAGCTCCGGATGCGGCTCAATCATCACCCCAAGCCCAGCCTGTTCAATCCTGCCCACCACGCTGATGATGGCCGCAAGCTTGTCGGGAACGAGGTTCTGACCCTGCATGACCTCCTCGGGACCAACAGCCAGACGGATATAGGTGAAACCCGCCTGTTTCAGTGCCGCTAGGCCGGCATCACTCACATCTCCGGCCATCGCTTGGGCATGATTGTTCGGCGGAAACCGAAACCAGTGAGTAATATTTATACCTCGGGCGAGTATGGCCAGCCGCGTCGCTGGAACCTCCGCCCAAGCCGGAAAAAAGGTCGCAGATGCGCCCCACAGCAGGCCGACCAAAGCACTACACGCTCTGAGACGCGTCTTTTGCCGACCTGTCGTACGGGTTTTTGCCTGTTGCGCCATGAAGACCCCTTTTTCGGCTTGGTTCAAAATGGCTGCACAATCGCCATGATGACAACCACGAACATCAGCACGGTCGGGATTTCATTAGCTATCCGGAAGAAACGCTGCGGCCGGGTATTTTTGTCCTCCGCGAAGTCGCGGCGCCATCTTGCACAGGCACCGTGGAAGCTGGCCATCAGCAGCACGCCGGTCAGCTTCACCCACCACCAGCCCGCATGCCAGTCCACGGCACCCGGCGTCAGTATCAGCATAAGACCGAACAGGAACGAGGCGATCATCGCGGGATTCATGATTTGCCTGAGCAGCTTGCGTTCCATCACCTTGAACAGCTCGCTCTGCGCCGACCCGGCTTCGGCTATGCAGTGATAGACGAAAAGCCGCGGCAGATAGAACAGGCCCGCCATCCAGGCGATAACCGAGATCACATGCAGCGCCTTCTCCCAGAGCAGAAATGGACCTAGCGCCTCTATCACGAGACAGCCATCAGCCGCATTGCCGTATTCGAGGTCAGTCTCACCTTACGGCCATAAGTAAAACTATGGACCGATGGCGCCGGTCCGGCCACCACCGGGCGGCCGGCGGGAGCATCCGCCTCGGCCATTCGTGCGGCAGACGTTCTCCATCGGGCGCTACCATCTCGGTTGCACTCAAGCCTGATGCCTTGCGGCCAGAATAATTGAGTAAGAGGCGCACCGGTAATGGCAAGAGCTGCTCCACCGTGCATTTCACTCCAATCAGGCGCTGACAATGGCTTAGACACGCCTTACCCGCTCCACCAACGCGCCGACATGCTCCGGCGGGGTCTGTGGCAATACGCCATGCCCCAAATTGAAGATATGCGGCCGCCCGCGCATCGCCTCACGGATAGAATCAGCTTCCTGCTCCAGCGCTGCCCCCCCTGCGATCAAACAAAGCGGATCAAGATTGCCCTGCATCACCATCCCTTGCGGGAGTAATTTTGCCGCGAGCATCATGTCTGCACCGGTGTCCAATGCCACCGCACTGACTCCGGTCTCGGCAGCATAAGGACCGATCAACAACCCACTGAGGCGTGGGAAACCAATGATGGGCGTATCGGGATACCGCGTGCGGATTGCCTGCACGATTGCGCGTGTTGGCGCGATCACCTGGCGGGCGAATTGTGCCGGGGGCAACAGACCGGCCCAGCTGTCGAATAGCATCACCGCTTCCGCTCCAGCCGCGATCTGGTCACACAGCATCGCCGCAGTGCTCTGCGTCAGAATGTCGATCAGACGATCGAACAGGAGTGGCTCCGTGTAGGCCATGCCCCGGGTGATGGCGAACTCCTTCGAGCCGCCGCCCTCAACCATGTAGCAGGCTACCGTAAATGGCGAGCCAGCAAAGCCCAGCAACGTCGTTTGACCTCCATGCGCCATCCCCACCGGTTCGGGACCATCAAGCGTAGCACGCAGTCGCCTGAGCGCCTCCATGACCGGCGCGGTGCGTTCGGCGACTCGGGCCGGTTCCAGCCGGGACAGATCGGCTGGCGTCCGCACCGGCTCCAGCACCGGTCCAACACCTTCCTCGAACTTCAGGCTCTGCCCCATCGCCCAAGGCAGAATGAGGATATCGCTGAACAATATCGCACCATCCATGCCGAAACGACGTATCGGTTGCAGCGTAAGCTCGGTCGCGATGTCCGGAGTCATGCAACGGGTGATGAAATCCGCTTGCGCACGCATTGCGCGAAACTCCGGAAGATAGCGACCTGCTTGTCGCATCAACCAGATGGGTGGTGGCCAGACCATTTCGCCGTTCAAAACACGCAGCAATCGCTTCGTGGTCATCCCACACCTTCATACTGATGAGCACATCTCTAAACATGAAAGAAGAATAAAGAAATACTGGGTTAGATGTTGATACCTGTGAATCCTGGGGTACCCGGCTTTCTCGAAACGTACCCCGCTTTCCCCACAGAGTGTACAAACTGCACTGCCTGATCAGCTCAGGAATTTTCGATTTTATCCCGGATCCACCGACAACGGGCTGTGTACAACCCACTGCGCCGCCCGCACGGCGTTTTAATCCCCAGTACTAGGTACTCGCCGCCGCCGAGTGCTGACCATCCCCAAGTACCCCATAATTCTCACATCGATGGATCCTCCGATTCTTCACGAGTACTGTTCCCTGGAAGATGACGGTTGCTGCGATTCAGATGGCCGAAAAGGCGTGGGCGCATCGGTCGGTGCGTGTGGCGATGCGGCGCCAATCCTTGGTGATGACACCGCGGTCATCGACCCGCCTCAGCCCGCGTGAGACCGGAACGGCTCGAGGCGGCGCATCTGCGCCACCGACAGGAACAGCAAATCGGACATCAGAGGCCTCCGACATCCTCCGAACTACGCCGCATCGAGCTGTGTAAGGGGTCCTGAGCCCAGCTGCCCGGCGGCGAGCGGGTCATCCCTGCTGCGGGTAAAGGTGTCGGCTTGTCCACCGATTGAACCGGTGAAGCATGCTGACGGCCGTCGCCGGAGTTCGCTTCCTGTTGTCCCCGATGCCCTGTTCAACCGTCGGATGCCCGGTCCGTCGGCCCGAAAACATGGTTGTGGACAGTCCGGACCAGAAACAGGACATTCCGGTGTCGAATCACCCGGTACGGTCCCGGCGTTTGGTGCCGCAATCTTGTGAGGCGAGTTTCCGCCGGCAGCAAGATCAAGGCCAATGCGGCGGCGGACCTGTTTTGAGCATGGATCGTGACCCTGATGTCGAAAGATGTTTTTCCTTCAGTTGCCCTTCCGGATGCTCGTGTTCCGACGGCGGCGACACCGAAGGCCGAGAAGCTTTTCGGGCTCGCCATGAGCGTGGTTATTATCGTAGCGCTTTATTCCGGTCGCACGATTTTGATCCCGATCACGCTGTCGGTTTTGCTGAGTTTTCTGCTGGCGCCGCTGGTTGGTTTGTTGCGTC
>CAXTCT010000027.1:0-15173 GCA_964242565.1 uncultured Acetobacteraceae bacterium
CTTGTCCAGGCTCGAGGCGGCGGCAACGGTGCGTCCGGAGACGTCGTCGATCACCTGGGCATAGATATTCTTGCCCGAGCGGAACACCGACAGGCGCGGACGCCCGCCGGCCTTGCGGCGGAGCTGGAAGCGCAGGCGGACCCGCCGGCGCTCCCGCAATTCCTGTTGCGTGCTCATTACTTCTTCTTGCCTTCCTTGCGTCGAATGACTTCCGTCGTGTAGCGCACGCCCTTGCCCTTGTAGGGCTCGGGGGCGCGGAAATTCCGGATGTCGAGCGCCACCTGGCCGACGCGCTGCTTGTCCACGCCCTCGACCATGACCTGGGTCGGACGCGGCGTGGTGATCTTGATGCCGGTCGGGATCGCATAAACGATGTCGTGCGAATAGCCGAGATTCATCACCAGGTTCGCGCCCTGCACCGAGGCGCGGTAGCCGGTGCCCTGGATCTCCAGCGTCTTGGTATAGCCGGTCGAGACGCCCTTCACCATGGCGGCCACCAGCGAGCGCGTGGTGCCCCACATCATCCGCGACGGTGCCGCCTTGCTGCGCGGCGCGACGCTGACCTGATTGTCGGCCACAATCGTCTCGACATGATCCGACAACGGCAGCTTCAGCTCGCCGAGCTTGCCCGTCGCCGTCAGCACGCCGTTCGCGATCGCGACCTGTACGCCCTGAGGGATCTCGACAGGGTATTTGCCTACACGTGACATGATGCCCTCCTCAGAATACGCGGCACAGGACTTCGCCGCCGACATTGGCGGCGCGAGCCTCTGCATCGCTCAGGACGCCGCGCGGCGTCGACAGAATGGAAACGCCGAGGCCCGCATAGACCCGCGGCAATTCCTTGATCTTCGAATAGACCCGGCGCCCCGGCTTGGAGACGCGGTGGATCTCCTTGATGACCGGTTCGCCATCGGTATATTTCAGCTCGATGCGCAGCTGGGCGATGCCGGGGCGCAACTCCTCGGCCTTGAAGCCGCGGATATAGCCCTCGCGCCGCAGCGCCTCCAGCACGTTCGCACGCAGCTTCGACGCCGGAGCCACGCAGGCGGCATGGCGGCTGCGCTGCGCGTTGCGGATGCGGGTGAGCATGTCACCCAGGGGATCGGACATGGACATGGGTCTTCTCCCTTACCAGCTCGACTTCGTCATGCCGGGGATCTGGCCGGAACTGGCCAGGTCGCGCAGCGCGATGCGGCTGAGCTCGAATTTGCGATAGTTGGAGCGCGAGCGGCCGGTCAGCCTGCAGCGCAGCTTGACGCGCACCCGCGCCCCGTCGCGCGGGAATTGCGCGAGCTTCATCGATGCCTCGAACCGATCCTCGACCGGAAGCGTCCGGTCCATGATGATGTTCTTCAGCGCGATCCGCTTGCCCTTGTCACGCGCCACCATGGCGGCACGCTTGAGGTTGCGATTGACGGCGGATGTCTTGGCCATGCCTTGCTTACCCTCCGGAACCTGCCGGGACTGCCCCGACGGTTTTCCAAACAAAAATTCAGTATGTAGACGCCGAGGAGCCTGTCCCAGGATATCCTGGATCCGGGAGCCTAGGCAGAAGCCGCCGCGAATGGCAGGTCGAACGCCTTGAGCAACGCCTTCGCCTCGGCATCGGTCTTCGCATTGGTCACGAAGATGATGTCCATGCCGCGGATCTGGTCGACCTTGTCGTAGTTGATCTCCGGGAACACGATCTGCTCCTTGAGACCCATCGCGAAATTGCCGCGTCCGTCGAAGCCCTTGTTGTTGGCCAGGCCACGAAAGTCGCGCACGCGCGGCATCGCGATCGTCACCAGCCGGTCCAGGAACTCGTACATGCGCACGCGACGCAGCGTGACCTTGCAGCCGATCGGCAGGCCCTCGCGGATCTTGAACCCGGCAATGGCCTTTTTCGCGACCGTCTTGACCGGCTTCTGGCCGGCGATCAACGTCATCTCGGCCACGGCGGCGTCGAGCTTCTTCTGGTCGCCGGCGGCCTCGCCGACACCCATGTTGATGACGATCTTCTCGAGGCGCGGAACCTGCATCACGTTCTTGTAGCCGAACTGGTCGCGCAGGGCGGCACGCATCTCGCTCTCGTAACGCTGCTGCATGCGCGGCTTGGCGCGTGCCGGCTTGCCACCGGAAGGATTGCCGCCTGAAGGTTGGGCGTCCGGAATTTCACTCGTGTCTGACATGCCCGCCTCTTCAGCCTTCGATGATCTGGCCGGTCGCCTTGGCGACACGCACCTTGCGGCCATCGTCCAGCACCCGGAACCCGACCTTGGTCGGCTTGCCGGTCTTGGGATCGACCAGTTTCAGATTGGACAAGTCGATCGACGCCTCGCGCTCGATGATCCCGCCCTGTTCGCCGGCGCCGTTCGGCTTGGTGTGCCGCTTGGCGACGCGGACGCCGCGCACCACCGCGCGACGGTCCTTCGGCAACACGCTGAGCACCTCGCCCTGCTTGCCGCGGTCCGAACCGGTGATGACGACGACCTGGTCGCCCTTGCGGATACGGGCCGCCATCACAGCACCTCCGGCGCGAGCGAGATGATCTTCATGAATTTGCGCGCACGCAGCTCGCGCACGACCGGCCCGAAGATGCGCGTCCCGATTGGCTCGGATTGCTTGTTGATCAGCACGGCCGCATTGCGGTCGAAGCGGATCGCGCTGCCGTCGGCACGACGCACCGGAAAGGCGGTACGAACGACGACGGCCTGATGCACGTCGCCCTTCTTGACCTTGCCGCGGGGGATCGCTTCCTTGATCGACACGACGATGACATCGCCGACCGAGGCCGCTCTCCGCTTGGAGCCGCCCAGCACCTTGATGCACTGCACCCGACGCGCGCCCGAGTTGTCGGCGACGTCCAGGTTGGTCTCGACAATAATCATGGCTCAGCCCTCCGTATGCTGCGCGGGTTCATGCGCCGCCACGGCTGCCCCATGGCTGTCGTCCGCGCCGCCAGGTGCTGACTCGTGGGCCTCGTCGCCGACCGCAACACCGTTGCGCATCATGACCGTCCATGTCTTGCGCTTGGAGATCGGCGGGCATTCGATGATGCGAACGGTGTCGCCGACCTTGCACTCGTTGATCTCGTCATGCGCCGCATATTTCTTGGAACGGCGAATGAACTTCTTGTACAGAGGATGAATGACACGACGATCGACAAGGACCGTGACGGTCTTGTCCATCTTGTCGCTGGTCACCCGACCCATCAGGACGCGCCTTGGCATCGCCCTACTCCCTTCAGGATTTCGACGCAGGGGCAGTGGCCCCCGCATCTCTTGGATTGCCCGCTTTCTTGGCATGAACGACGGTCTTGATGCGCGCGATGTCGCGACGCACTTCGCGGACGCGGCCCGCGCCCTCGTTCTGACCGGTCGCACGCTGGAAACGCAGGTTGAACTGCTCGCGCTTGAGGTCGAGCAGCTGCGTCTGCAGCTCGTCGTCGGTCTTCATCCGCAGATCGGACGGCTTGCTTGCCTTTGCCATCTCAGGCCTCCCCGATCCGGGTCACGAACTTGGTCTTTATCGGCAGCTTGGCCGCGCCCAGGGCGAGGGCCGCCTTCGCGATCTCGGGCGAGACGCCATCGATCTCGAAGACGATGCGGCCGGGCTTGACCCGTGCCACCCAGAACTCGGGCGAGCCCTTGCCGGAACCCATACGGACCTCGGCCGGCTTGGTCGAAACCGGCACATCGGGAAAGATCCGGATCCAGACACGGCCGGCCCGCTTCATCGCACGCGTGATCGCACGGCGGGACGCCTCGATCTGACGCGCCGTGACGCGCTCCGGCTCAAGCGCCTTCAACCCGAAGGCGCCGAAATTCAGCACCGTTCCGGCCTTGGCCAGTCCATGGATCCGGCCCTTGTGGGCCTTGCGGAACTTGGTCCGCTTCGGAGACAACATATTCGTATTTCCTACTATCCGCCCCGGGCCGGGTCAGCGTTGCGGCGCTTGTTCGGCGGCACGACGGTCCTGCGCCTGCGGGTCATGGGTCAGGATCTCGCCCTTGAAGATCCAGACCTTCACGCCGCAGGTGCCATAGGTCGTCTTGGCGGTCGCCACGCCGTAATCGATATCGGCGCGCAGCGTGTGCAGCGGCACCCGCCCTTCGCGATACCATTCGACACGCGCGATCTCGGCACCACCGAGACGACCGCCGCAATTGATGCGGATGCCCTGCGCGCCGAGACGCATCGCCGACTGCACCGCGCGCTTCATCGCCCGGCGGAAAGCCACGCGGCGTTCGAGCTGCTGGGCGATATTCTCGGCCACCAGCTGGGCCTCGATCTCCGGCTTGCGGATCTCGACGATGTTCAGCGAGACGTCGGACTTCGCCATCTTCGCAAGATCCTTGCGCAGATTATCGATGTCCTGGCCCTTCTTGCCGATGACGACGCCGGGGCGCGCGGCATAGATGGTCACGCGCGGCTTCTTGGCCGGACGCTCGATCACCACGCGCGAGACGCCGGCGCCGGACAATTTGCGGCGCAGATAGGAACGCAGCTTCAGATCGTCATGCAGCAGCTTGGCATAGTCGGTGCCGGCGAACCAGCGGCTGTCCCAGGTGCGGTTGATGCCGAGACGAAGCCCGATCGGATTGACCTTGTGACCCATGGTTCAGGCCGCCTTCTGCTCTGGCTCGGGTGCCGGCTCTCTCACCGGGGCGGGCGCCGGCGCCCGCTCAGCGACAACGATCTTCAGATGGCTGAAGAATTTCTCGATCTGCGCCGAACGGCCGCGGCCGCGCGCATGGAAGCGACGCATCACGATCGACTTGCCGACCTCGGCATGGACGACGACAAGCTGGTCGACATCGAGCTGGTGGTTGTTCTCGGCATTGGCGATGGCGCTCTGCAGCGTCTTCTTCACCTGCAGCGCGATGCGCCGCTTGCTGAAGGTCAGCGTGGCGACGGCCTGGCTGACCGGCTTGTTGCGGATCAGGCCGGCGACGAGGTTCAGCTTGCGCGGGCTGATGCGGATGTTGCGCGTGACGGCCTGGGCTTCTGTTTCTGCCAGGCTGCGCGGATGCTTGGGCTTGCTCATGTCAGCCGCGCCTTGCCTTCTTGTCGGACGAATGCCCCGTAAAGGTGCGCGTCGGCGAGAACTCGCCGAACTTGTGTCCGACCATGTTCTCGTTGACCTGCACCGGCAGGAATTTATGTCCGTTATAGACACCGAAGGTCAGGCCGACGAAGTTCGGCAGGATCGTCGAGCGTCGTGACCAGATCTTGATCACCTCGTTGCGCCCCGACGCGCGCGACGCATCGGCCTTGTTCAGCAGATACCCGTCCACGAACGGGCCCTTCCAGACGGAACGTGCCATCTCTCTTTGCCCCTTACTTGCCGGTCTTGCGGCGACGGATGATCAGGCTGTCGGTGCGCTTGTTGCCGCGCGTCTTGTAGCCCTTGGTCGGCTTGCCCCACGGCGTGACCGGATGGCGGCCACCCGAGGTGCGGCCTTCGCCACCACCATGCGGATGGTCGACCGGGTTCATCACCACGCCGCGCTGATGCGGACGGCGGCCCAGCCAGCGCGAGCGCCCGGCCTTGCCGATGGACTGGTTCATGTTGTCCGGGTTCGACACCGCGCCGACCGTTGCCATGCACTCGGAACGCACGATGCGCAACTCGCCCGATTGCAGCTTGATCTGGGCATAGCCGGCGTCCTTGCCGACAAGTTGGGCATAG
Source organism: uncultured Acetobacteraceae bacterium (assembly GCA_964242565.1). Lineage (GTDB taxonomy): Bacteria > Pseudomonadota > Alphaproteobacteria > Acetobacterales > Acetobacteraceae > Lichenicoccus. Next base: position 5,678 of record CAXTCT010000027.1, read on the forward strand.
GTGCCGGCCGAACGCGCCATCTTGCCGCCGGCGCCGGCCTTGAGCTCGACATTGTGGATGATGGTGCCTACCGGAATCGCCGACAGCGGCATCGCGTTGCCCGGCTTGATGTCGACGCGCGCGCCGGCCACCACCCCGTCGCCGGCCTTCAGCCGCTGCGGCGCCAGGATATAGGCCAGTTCGCCGTCGGCATATTTCACCAGCGCGATGAACGCGGTGCGGTTGGGATCATATTCCAGCCGCTCGATGGTGCCGGCGACGTCGAACTTGCGGCGCTTGAAGTCGATGAAACGATAGGTCTGCTTGTGGCCGCCGCCACGGAAACGCGACGTCGTGTGGCCGTGATTGTTGCGGCCGCCGGAATGGCTCTTGCCCTCGGTGAGGGTCTTGACCGGCTTGCCCTTCCACAGCTCGCCGCGGTCGATGAGGACCGTCCCGCGCAAGCTCGGAGTGATAGGGTTGAAATGCTTCATTGCCATCGGTTGCTATCCTGCGTCAGGCAGACGTCACGACAGCCGGGCGGACAGGTCGATCGACTGTCCTTCCGCGAGCTGCACATACGCCTTCTTCATGTCGGAGCGAACGCCGGGGCGGCCACGGAAACGCTTGGTCTTGCCCTTCTGAACAAGCGTGTTCACGGCCATGACCTTCACCTTGAACAGGCCTTCGACCGCGGCCTTGATCTGCGGCTTCGACGCCGACATCGAGACCCGGAACACAACCTGGTTCTTTTCCGACAGCGCCGTCGCCTTTTCGGTGATCACCGGGGCGCGGACGATATCGAACATCGCCTCTCTCGAAAGATTGGCGGCCTTGCGGCGGATCGCCAGGATGTTGGTCATGCCAGGCGCTCCTTCAGGCTTTCCACCCCGGCCCGCGTGATCGCCAGCATGTCGTGGTTGAGGATGTCATAGACATTGGCGCCGATGCCCGGCAGGACATCGATCTTCGGCAGGTTGCGCAGCGACAGCAGGAAATTGTCGTCGACGACGCGGTCGAGGATCAACACCGAGGTCCAGCCCAGCCGCTTGAGCTTCTTTGCAAGATCCGCCGTCTTCGCCGTGCCGCTGGCTTCGTCGAGCACGATCAGGCGGCCTTCCGCCAGCTTCTGCGACAAGGCCGACATCAGGCCGAGACGGCGCACCTTCTTGGGCAGGTCATAGGCGTGGCTGCGGACCACCGGTCCATGCACGGCGCCGCCGGTGCGGAATTGCGGCGAGCGCAGGCTGCCGTGACGCGCGTTGCCGGTGCCCTTCTGCTTGTAGGGCTTCTTGGTGGTGCCGGAAACCTCGCCCATGCCCTTCACCTTGTGGGTGCCGGCGCGGCGCTTGGCCAGTTGCCACAGCACCACGCGCGCCATGATGTCGGCGCGGGGGGCGATCTTGAAGATCTCGTCGGGCAGGCCGATCGTGCCGGCGCTGCCATTGTCGAGGGTGGTGATTTCGAAGTCCATTGCCCTCTTCCTCAGCCGGCCGCAGGTGCGGCGCCGGGCTCCGCCGCGATAGGTTCCGCACCACTCGTCGCCGAACCAGCCAGACCGGCCGGATACGGCGCGTCCGCGTGGCGCGCCTTCTTGATCGCGTCGCGGATCATGACATAGCCGTTCTTGCTGCCCGGGAGCGCGCCGCGGATCATCAGCAGGTTCTTCTCGACATCGACCAGAGCCACCTCGAGGTTAAGGATGGTCACCCGCTCGTCGCCGAGATGACCGGGCATCTTCTTGTTCTTGAAGGTCCTGCCGGGGTCCTGACGGTTGCCCGTCGAACCCAGCGAACGGTGGCTGACCGACACGCCGTGACTGGCCTCGAGACCGGAGAAGTTCCAGCGCTTCATGCCGCCGGCAAAACCCTTGCCCTTGCTGGTGCCGGTGACATCGACCTTCTGGCCGACCACGAAATGCGCGGCGGACAAGGTGGCCCCAGCCTCCAGCACGGCATCGTCCGACACCCGGAACTCCAGCAACTTCTTCTTCGGCTCAACCTTGGTGCGGGCAAAATGCCCGCGGTTCGGCTGGCTCACATTCTTCACCTTGGCGGTGCCGCTGCCCAATTGGAGAGCGACGTAGCCATCGCGCTCCTTGGTGCGCACATCCACCACCTGCAGATTATCGAGATGCAGGACGGTGACCGGCACATGCGTGCCGTCATCCTTGAATATCCGGGACATGCCCAGCTTTTTGGCGATCAATCCGGTGCGCATCGTCTGGGCCTTAGAGTTTGATCTCGACGTCCACGCCGGCGGCGAGGTCGAGCTTCATCAGGGCATCCACGGTTTGCGGCGTCGGCTCGACGATGTCGAGCAGCCGGCGATGGGTCCGGATTTCGAACTGCTCGCGGCTTTTCTTGTCCACGTGGGGCGAACGGTTCACCGTGAACCGCTCGATATGGGTAGGCAGCGGGATAGGACCCCGAACCCGGGCACCCGTACGCTTCGCGGTGTTCACGATCTCCTTGGTGCTGTTGTCCAGCACGCGGTGATCGTACGCCTTCAGGCGAATACGGATATTCTGGTTGTCCATCGTTCAGTCAATCCTACTCACGCTCTGGCCTACGGAGGCTCTGGGTCAACCGAGGTCCGGGGCCAACCAGGTTCGGGGCCAACCCAGGTTCGGGGCTTGTCGGCTAGGCGATCTCAGGCGGTGATCGAAGCCACCACGCCGGCGCCGACCGTGCGGCCACCCTCGCGGATCGCGAAGCGGAGACCCTCGTCCATGGCGATAGGCGCGATCAGCTCGACATCCATCGACACGTTGTCGCCGGGCATCACCATCTCGGTGCCTTCCGGCAACTGCACCACACCCGTCACGTCGGTCGTGCGGAAATAGAATTGCGGACGGTAGTTGGTGAAGAAGGGCGTGTGACGACCGCCTTCCTCCTTGGTCAGGATGTAGGCCTCGGCCTTGAACTTGGTGTGCGGGGTGATCGAGCCGGGCTTGGCCAGCACCTGGCCGCGCTCCACATCCTCACGCTTGGTGCCGCGCAGCAGCGCGCCGATATTGTCGCCGGCCTGACCGCGGTCCAGCAGCTTGCGGAACATCTCGACGCCGGTGACGATCGTCTTGACGGTGTTCTTCAGCCCGACGATCTCGATCTCGTCGCCGACATTGACGATGCCGCGCTCGACGCGCCCGGTGACGACCGTGCCACGGCCGGAAATCGAGAACACGTCCTCGATCGGCATCAGGAACGGCCGGTCGATCGGACGATCCGGCTGCGGGATGTAGCTGTCCACGGCGGCCATCAGCTCGAGCACGCTGTTCTCGCCCAGGGCCACGTCGCCATTCTCCAGGGTCACCAGGGCGGAGCCCTTGATCACCGGGATGTCGTCGCCAGGGAACTGGTAGGATGAAAGCAGCTCGCGCACTTCCATCTCCACGAGCTCGAGCAGCTCGGGATCATCCACCTGGTCGACCTTGTTGAGATACACCACCAGGGCCGGCACGCCGACCTGACGGGCGAGCAGGATATGCTCGCGGGTCTGCGGCATCGGGCCATCGGCGGCGGAAACCACCAGGATCGCGCCGTCCATCTGGGCGGCGCCGGTGATCATGTTCTTCACATAGTCGGCGTGGCCGGGGCAGTCGACATGGGCGTAGTGGCGCGCCTTGGTCTCGTACTCGACGTGAGCGGTCGAGATGGTGATGCCACGGGCGCGCTCTTCGGGTGCCTTGTCGATCTGGTCGTAGGCCGTATAGACCGCACCGCCGGCCTTCGCCAGGACCTTGGTGATCGCCGCCGTCAGCGATGTCTTGCCATGGTCAACATGGCCGATCGTGCCGATGTTGCAGTGCGGCTTGTTCCGCTCGAATTTCGCCTTACCCATCGTCGTCTCTCCGTGCCCGCCGCCTGTCGCCACGCGGTCGGTTGAAAGTTGGTTAGCCGGACCTACCAGCGATAATGGCTGAAAGCCTTGTTCGCCTCTGCCATGCGGTGCGTGTCTTCGCGCTTCTTCACCGCCGAGCCGCGATTATTGACGGCGTCCAGCAGCTCGTTGGACAGCCGCTCCTGCATCGTATGCTCGCCGCGCTTGCGCGAGCTGTCGATCAGCCAGCGGATGGCCAGAGCCTGGCGACGCTCGATGCGAACCTCGACGGGCACCTGGTAGGTGGCGCCACCGACCCGGCGCGAGCGGACCTCGACGGCCGGCTTCACGTTGTCCAGGGCCTCGTGGAACATGCGCACCGGGTCGGCGGCGGCACCACCGCGGCGACGCATGGATTCCATCGCGCCATAGACGATGCCTTCGGCGGTGGATTTCTTGCCGTCATACATCAGCGCGTTCATGAAGCGCGTGATGACGACATCTCCGAACTTGGGATCGGGCAGGATTTCGCGCTTGACGGCGCGGCGGCGACGACTCATCGGATGATATCCCTTACTTCGGCCGCTTCGCGCCGTAGAGCGAACGGCGCTTGCGGCGCTTGGCGATGCCCTGCGTGTCGAGCACGCCGCGCAGGATGTGGTAGCGCACGCCCGGAAGATCCTTCACGCGCCCGCCGCGGATCAGCACGACGCTGTGCTCCTGGAGGTTGTGGCCCTCGCCGGGGATGTAGCTCACGACCTCGTAGCCATTCGTCAGGCGCACCTTGGCGACCTTGCGAAGCGCCGAATTCGGCTTCTTCGGCGTCGTCGTGTAGACGCGCGTGCAGACGCCGCGCTTCTGCGGGCAGCCCTGCAGGGCCGGCACCTTGTTGCGCTTGGCGGCGGGCTGGCGGCCCTTGGCGATCAGCTGGTTGATGGTCGGCATACGCCTCTGTCCCAATCCTCTCTATGCCGGCCCCTCGCTCGCGGATCGTCGATTGCCATCGATCACAGCAAAAGAACGCAACCGGAGGACTGACCCTTCCGTGCGCCTGTCCAGATACGAACGGCCTGAGCTTCCCGCGGAAGGGTAGCGGCGCCGCACGCTATCGGTGCTGCATTCGACGGCTGCCATACGACCCGAAATCAAGGTCAGCCGAGGGCGCGGAACCTACGAAGCCGAAGACCGCGAGTCAAGCGGGTTGGGGAAAATCACCTGCATGGAGGGGTAGGGCGTTGAAGTTCGAGAGCCTTGAAATTCGCGTCCGCGCGAACACATGCCGAACATGGACCTTCTTCGCAAGCTCGAGATCCTTGCCGACGCTGCGAAATACGATGCTTCGTGCGCCTCGTCCGGAACCGAGAAGCGGTCGTCCCTCGGCAAGCGGACCGGCGTCGGATCGACCGAGGGCATGGGCATCTGCCATGCCTATGCCCCGGACGGACGCTGCATCAGTCTCCTCAAGATATTGCTGACCAATTTCTGCATCTATGACTGCATCTACTGCATAAACCGCCGCTCATCCAACGTGAGGCGGGCGCGGTTCACGGTCGAGGAAGTCGTCAGGCTGACGCTGGGCTTCTATCGCCGGAATTGCATCGAGGGCTTGTTCCTGAGCTCCGGGATCATCAACACCCCGGACTACACGATGGAGCAGATCGTGCGGGTGGCGCGCGTGCTGCGTGAGGAACATGGCTTTCGCGGCTATATCCACCTCAAGACGATCCCGGACGCCGATCCTGACCTGCTTGCCGAGGCGGGCCGCTATGCCGACCGCTTGAGCATCAATGTCGAGCTTCCGACCGAAGCCGGCCTGGGCCGCCTGGCTCCGCAGAAGAACATGGAGGACATCCGGCGCTCGATGGGCCGGATGCGCCTGCGCATCGACGAGGCACGGGCCGAAAAAACGGCGCCACGCTTCGCGCCGGCCGGCCAGAGCACACAGGTGATCGTGGGGGCGGACGAAAGCTCCGACCGGTCGATCATGCAGATGAGCACCAATCTCTACGCCTCCTACGGGCTGCGCCGCGTTTATTACTCGGCGTTCAGCCCGATCCCCGACGCCTCGCCCTCGCTTCCCCCGAAGGCCGCGCCGCTTCTGCGGGAGCATCGGCTTTATCAGGCCGATTGGCTGCTCCGCTTCTACGGTTTTGCGGTGGACGAGTTGGCGGTCGATCCGTCCGGCAACATGAGCCTCGAGATCGATCCCAAGCTCGCCTGGGCCCTGCAGCATCGCGAGCTGTTTCCGGTCGACGTGAACCTGGCGCCCAGGGACATGCTGCTTCGCATACCGGGCCTCGGGGTGAAGACCGCCGAGCGTCTCATCGTCGTGCGACGGCATCGCCGCATCAGGATGGAGGATCTGGCCCGGCTTCGCTTGCCGGTCGCCAAGCTGATGCCGTTCATCGTCGCGGCCGACCACCACCCCGGGGCGACGCTCGACAGCGCGCGGCTCGCCGGCCGCCTGACCCCGAAGGCCAGGCAGCTCCAGCTGATCTGACCGCGGCCGGGGCGGCCGGCCCTACCGTCTCCGGGGCCGTGCCCGCATCGGCCGGGAAACCTGGGCCGCCTCCCTGCTTTGTGCCGTCATGAAGACCGTCACGCTGGCCCATCAGGTGGATTTCGAGGGATGGCGGAATGCCGCGCGCGCCCTCGCCACCGCAGGCACGCCGCCGGATGCGGTGATCTGGTCGGTGGGTGCGCCGGATGATCTGTTCGCCGCCGCCGAACCCGAGACCTCTCCCCCCGCCGGCGTCGTCGCGCCGTTTTCGGTGCCTCGTCCGCTCGTCGAACTGGCCCAGACCGTGATCCAGGCGCGTGAGCCCGAGCGGTTCGCCTTGCTCTATGGCCTGATCTGGCGGGTCCACCAGGGCGAGCGCGGTCTGGCGCAGGATATCGCCGACCCGCCCATGAACCGGGCGCATCGGCTGGCGCAGTCGGTCCGGCGCGACACCCACAAGATGCGCGCCTTCCTGCGTTTCCGCGCGGTCGGGGTCGAGGAGCAGACGCGCTATGTCGGCTGGTTCGAGCCGGATCATTACATTCTCGAGGCCAACGCGGATTTCTTCGTCCGCCGCTTCTCGACCATGATCTTCTCGATCCTGACGCCCTACCGCAGCGTGCATTGGACGGGTGCCGCCGTGGAATTCGGGCCGGGAGCGGACCCTTCCGCGATACCCGACGACGATGCGCTGGAGCGCTACTGGCGGGCCTATTTCAGCGCGATCTTCAACCCGGCACGGCTGAAGATATCCGCCATGACCTCGGAGATGCCACGCAAATACTGGCGCAACCTGCCCGAGGCCGCCGCCATTCCCGAACTCGTGCGCGGTGCCGCCGCGCGCACCCGCAGCATGCTGGAGCAGCCCATGGCCCGAACCGCCCCCACCCCCGGCGCCGCGCCGCAGACGGATCTGCGTCTGGAGGATGGCGTGCGACAATCCGGGCCAGAAGCCTCGTCCATCCCGGCCCTGGCGCGGCAAGCGGCCGGTTGCCGGCGCTGTCCGCTCTGGGAGCCGGCGACGCAGACCGTGTTCGGGGAAGGCCCGCAGGACGCGCGCCTGATGATGGTCGGGGAGCAGCCGGGCGATCAGGAGGATCTGGCCGGACGCCCCTTCGTCGGACCGGCCGGCCAAATGCTCGACCGGGCGATCCTCGAGGCCGGCATCGACCGCCGGATTGTTTACGTCACCAACGCGGTCAAGCACTTCAAATTCGAGCCGCGCGGCAAGCGGCGTATCCACCAGAAGCCGGACCAGTCCGAAATCGTCGCCTGCAACGCCTGGCTCAACGAGGAACGCCGGATCATCGCCCCGGCGCTGGTGCTGATGCTGGGGGTGACGGCGGCACGCGCGGTGCTCGGGCGCGCGGTCACCATCTCGCGCGAACGTGGCCGCCCGGTGGCGCTCCCCGACCTGCAGCCGGGAGACAACCGGCAGGGCCTCATCACGGTGCATCCGTCCTATCTGCTGCGCCTGCCGGACGAGCAGGCCAAGCTGCGCGAATATGCCGCGTTCGTGGCGGACCTCAAGCAGGCGCGGGCTATGCTGGAGTGAGGGGGGCATCGCGGCCCAAGGTCAGCCCGATCAGCACGGGCATGCCCAGCAGCACCAGCGGATATTGCAGGCACAGCCCGGCGATGATGGCGATCGCCAGCGGCTGCTGGATGCCCGATCCGGCGCCGATCGCGAGCGCCAGCGGCAGCAGGGTCAGGATCGCCGCCAGGGTCGTCATGGTGATCGGGCGCAGCCGGTTGCGGCTGGCCTCGCGCAGGGCGCTGCGCGCCGACATCCGCCGCGACAGGGTGACATATTCCGAACCATAGAAGATCGCCATCTCGGCGCCGATGCCGATGATCATCGTCATGCCCATGAGGGCGGTGATGTTCAGTTCGACGCCGGTCAGCCAGAGGGCGATGAACACCGCGAGCGTCGAGAGCAGCGCGCAGCCGATCATCACCAGGGGCAGCACGAAGCGTTCGTAGAGGAACAGCAGCAGCATGAACTCGGCAACCAGGGCCGCCACGAACACGCGCGCAAGGGCGGCGAAGGCGATCTGCTGCTGCCTGTACAGGCCCCCCAGTTCATAGCGGACCCCCGGGCCCAGAAAGCCGGGCCGGCGCAGCAGCGTGTTGACGTCGGCCACGGCGGCGCCGATGCCCCTTCCCTCGATGCGTCCGGTCACGGCGATCATCGGCTGCAGATTCTCGCGGGTGACCTGCGGCTCGCCGTTCACCCGAACCAGGGTGGCGACCCGCGCAAGCGGGAACAGATGTCCATCAGGCGCACGCAACGGCATGTCCGACAGTTCCGGCGCGCGCAGCGTGCGTGCTCCCTGCATCTGCAGGCGTATGCCCACCAGATGGGTGGCTCCGGGCAGGCTGGTCACGACGGAGCCTTCCAGCGCCGACCCGACCGCGCGCGCGACATCGTCGGCCGTCACCCCCTCGACCGCGGCACGCAGCGGGTCGATGCGTATCGTCATCGTATCGCCGGCCAGCTCGATCCCGTCCTTCAACTCCACCAGGCCCGGAACATGGCCGAGGCCTGCCGCCACCTTCCTGGCCTGGCCGATCAACAGTCCGGCGTCGGCGGCGTAGAGCTTGACCTCGATCGGCTGCGGCACCGAGGTCAGGTCGCCGATCAGGTCCTCCATCAGTTGCGCGAGCTCGACCTCGACGCCCGGCACCCTGGACTCGATCAGAGCCCGTGTCGCCGCCATCACCTTCGGCGTCGAGCGTGCATGGCCGGCTCTGAGGCGCACGAAGTAATCGCCGTGATAGCTTTGGCCGAGATCGCCGCCCAATCCGGTTCCGAGCCGGCGCGAGAAGGTCAGCACCTCGGGCTGGGCCGAGAGGAGAGCATCGATCTGCGCCATCTCGCGGTCGCTCTCGTCAGGCGAAGTGCCGGGGCGGGTATAGTAGTCCATCACGAAGCCGCCTTCATCGACGGCCGGCATGAAGCCGGTCGGCACGTTGGCATAGGCATGGAAGCCGAGTGCCAGCAACGCCAGCAGCATGATCCCGGGCAGCCACGGACGATGCTCCGCGTGACCCAGCAGCCAGGCATGGGCCCGCTCCAGCCATCCGACATGGCGCAGCTGGCGCAGCTCGCGACGTGGCCGCATCAGCGCCCAGTGCGCCAGCACGGGCACGACGAAGGCGGTGAGCATGTATGAGACCAGCAGGGCGATGGCC
>CAXTCT010000028.1:0-14337 GCA_964242565.1 uncultured Acetobacteraceae bacterium
ACGGAGGCCGGCGGCAGCAGGCCCGCGGCACGCCAGGCGGCGACCAGCGCATACTCGAACCCCGACGATCCGACAGCAAATGACGGCGTGTCCGAGGCAAGCGACCACACCAGGCCGCCGACCTGACGCAGCGAGGCTTCGTCGACCGTATCGAACAGCAGCAGGTCCTGCACGCGGTCCACCTCATCCAGCCGGTCCGCCTGCGCCGCTGACATCGCCGCGAGTGCCGTCAGGTCGATCAGGCCCACCGTGAGATCGGCCTGTGCCGCGAGATGCAGACGCAGGTCCGCCTCGTGCATCGGCGTGACCGGATGACGTGACATGACCGGATGCCGGTCGATCCGGTAGCGCGTCCCGCTACTGCCCGCGAACAGGTTGCCGAACGCGACATAGCGCTGCAGTACGGGAACACCGACCAGCAGCGGCACGGGGCGGTTGGTGAACTCCCTCATCCCGAGCCGCGCCGCATGGCCGATATTGCCGATCTCCGGCGCGCTGTCGAAGGTGGAGCAGACCTTGTAATGCACGAACGGCGCCCCGGTGGCGTGCAGGCTCCGGTAGATCGCCGGCAAGTTCGCATCCATCCAGGCCGGGGTCTGGCTGCGGCTGATGCCGGCGATGCCGATGACGCGCGCCTCGGGGAAACGCGCGAGCCAGTCGGCGTCGGGAGGTTCGAGAAACAGCACCGCCGGCAGCCCGGCCATGGAAACCGACTCCATGACGTCGGTCGAACCGGTGAAGTCGTCGCCGTAGAAGGCCAGCAGACGATGCGGCAACGGCGCCTGCGTATGCATCGAGCTCATCCGAAGAACCGCAGGGCCGACGCCAGAGCAGGCGTCCGGGCGGCACGCACCGCAACGGGCTCATGATCGACGGCAGCCTCCCAGGCGGCGCGCACGCTCTCGACTCCCGCCGCAACCCCCTGCGGATGGCCGACGATGCCGCCGCCGCAAGCATAGATGCAATCCGCACTGCCAAGGGCCTGGAACGTCTCCTCGGCCTGTCCTGCCCACTGTCCGCTGGAAAACACCGGCATGGCGATGTCCGGCCGTGCCTCGGACAGCGGCGTCAGGCAGGCACGTGCAGACGTAATCGACGACGTGCCAGTCTCGGCAAACTTGTTGCGCAGGCCGTTGACATGCATGTGGTCAGCGCCCGCGATACGCCAGATCTTCTGGTAGGCCGCATAGTCGATGCCCATCATCGGCGAGCGATAGTACAGCCCCCAGCCGTTGCGATGCGCGTGGATCGGCAAGCTGGACATGCCTCGCAACGCCGTGAAACCCACCAGCCCGACACTGTTCAGGCTCGCCATGACGCAGGTACCGCCGGCCTTCTCCACGATATCGTGTCGGCGGCGCATCTGGTCGATCTCGCCGGTCAGGTTGAAGGCGAACATGGCCTGGCGGCCGTTTCTTGCGGCCGCATCATGGATCACCTGCATCACCGCCTCGACGCGCTGCTCGAATGGACAGTGCGGCCCATCGGACTGCAGCTCGTCATCCTTGATGAAGTCGATACCGGCCTCGACCAGGCGACCGACCGCCTCAGCCGTAGCCTGCGGACCGAGACCGACAGACGGCTTGATGATCGTGCCGATGAGCGGCAGGCGCTCCACGCCGGCAAGCCGACGGGTACCCTGCACGCCGAACGCAGGCCCCGGATAAGCCTCGATGAACTCCGGCGGCAGCACAACATCGCGCAGCCGTATGCCGGATAGCTGACGCAGCTCGAACAAATTTCCTGCCACCGTCGCCAGCAGGTTGGGCAACGACGCCCCGATCGTATCCAGCGGCCATGACAGCCGGACCTCTCCGCGTCGCCAGACCGGCGGCCCGCCCTCCGGCGTGGCGGCTCCGGGCAGCGATGGGGCATCGACCTCCTCCAGCGCCTGCACGCTCTCGACCCTGGCCGCCTGGCGCTGCACGACAGGGTCGTCCTCGCCTTCGAGCTTGAGGAAGGTGCCAGTCGACTGTTCGCCAGCCATGGCGGCAGCCGCATCATCAAGCAGGAACGCCGTCTCGATGAGGTAGCTGGCCTCGAAACGCGCCGTCAAACGACCAGTCCCTTCGGATAATGCAGTTGCAGTCCCTCGCAAGGCATCGCCATGATCTCCACGCCCGAGGCCGAAACCTCGGTGACGATCGCCTCGCGGCCGCGGCGCCTGAATGCGATGTTGGTCGGCTTCCTGCCCTGCGTCGGAATACGCTCGGCGAGGCTTCCGTCGGCGTCCAGCACGGCAACGACGCCCTGGCCGTAGATCGTGCAGTACAGCCTTCCGTCGGCGCCGAACTTGATGCCGTCAGGACCCTTGAACAACAGGCTTTCGTCGGCCACGAGGCAGTTGCCGAACCGCTGGCGTCGCGGCTGCGCCTCGTCCAGGTTATAGGCAAAGATGTCGCCGGACAGCGTCTCGGCGACGAACAGGCGCCCGTCCGGCCCGAAGGCGATGCCGTTGGCAAAACGCAGGTTCCGGTCGAGCACGCGCAGCATAGTGCCGGACCGCGGATCGATCTCGTAGACGCGCCCGTCATACGGCGCCGTCATGAAATCCGCACGGATGTCGAGCCCATCGATGAAGTCGGTGTCGATGATGCCGGAGTCCGTCAGATAGAGGCGGCCGTCCGCCGCCAGTGCGATGTCGTTGGGCCACAGCAGGCGCCGGCCTTCATATTCCGCGACCTTCTGCAGCGTGTGCCCGTCCGGCGACACACACAGCAAGGCGCCCTCGTTGGCCTCGGCAATCCAGATGTTGCTGTCTCCATCCACCGCGAGCCCGTTCGGCCGGCCGGCCGTCGCCACCACGTCACGGGCGCTGCCGTTCGCCGAGACATGGGTGACGCAGTGCCGGCCGCGCGACATCTCGACGATGTAGAAACTGCCATCTTCCAGGCAGACCGGACCTTCGGGTTCACCGACACCTGTGATTGCGAAACCCGTCATACCCAGCCGCCATCGACTAGGTAGCTCTGTCGCGTGCAGGCACTGGACTCGTCGGAGGCGTAGAACAGCACCACCTTGGCGACCTCGTAGGGAAACAGGGGGCGCTTGAGGCACTGGCGGCGGTCGATCTCGGCACGGCCTTCTTCGCCGACCCAGTTCTCCAGCGCCCGCTTGGTCATGATCCATCCCGGCATGACGCAGTCTACCCGGATGTTATGCTTGCCGTAATCGAAGGCGAGCCGCGCGTAAGGCCGATCACCCCGGACTTTGCGCACAGGTAGGGGATCACCTCGCTGAAACCGGCATCATAGGCGAACGAGCCGATGTTCACGATCGAGCCGCCGCCGATGGCAATCATCTCGTCCAGCACGGCCTGCGCACAAAAGAACTGGTGCTTCAGGTTCACCGCGATGCGCTCGTCGAATAGTCCGATGTGACGTCCTCGACCTTCACCCGCTGGTCATTGGCCGCGTTGTTGACCAGGATTTCGATCGGATCCAGGGTCTCCCTGATGCGTCCGATCGCCCCGCGCACGGCTGCAACATCGGTCAGGTCGCAATTCTCGTAATGGGCGGTAAAACCGTCGGCACCCAGCCGGTCGAGGAAGCCGCGTGACGCCGCCTCGGCATTGTCGATGAACGCAGCGCGCGAGCCTTGCTGGACGATCTCCTCGCCGATCCCGCTGCCGCCGCCGGTGACCAGCACGACGCGGTCCTTCAGGCTTGGATAGATGGCGCCGTAGACCGGCTTCCTGGCCTCGATTGTCATGCTGCGTTCCCCGCTTCTCATCTGGCGGCTGTTCCTGGAGCCCGCTAGCGGCCCGAGCCGACTTGGTATAGCTATGATACCAATTTGGCACAAGCGCTATGTCATGCAGGAAAGCGGGCGTCAGCTCCAGATGAAACGGCCGGCCGCCATCCCGTGGATCAACCGCTCCCGCCCTTGACCAATGCTGCTGAGACATCGACGTGTTCCCGGTGACCGTTCGGCGACAGGCCGGTCTCCCGCATGATGTCCCAGTACAGCTTGTGGCCATGCTCGAGATGGCTGCGCATTTCCGCTTCCGCGCGATCCGGAGCGCGGCTGATGATGGCCTGGGTGATCTTCTCATGCGCCTTCAGCGCAAAACCCGGCTGCCCGGGCACGCCGAGCGTCACGGTGCGCTGGCTATAAAGCCATTCGAACATGGCGTCATGAATGACGAGGAACAACGGGTTGTGCGCCATCGTCGCCAGGGCGAGATGAAAGGCGACGTCGGTTTCCTCGAAGCGGCGTGCATTGCCCAATGCGTTCCGGTTCTCCTCGAGTGCAGCAGCCAGCGCCTCGTGATCCTTTGCCGAGGCATGCAGGGCCGCCTCCCGCACAACCCCGACCTCGAAGAACACGCGCGCGCGCTGGAACTGCCTCAGGCCGCCCGGCTGCGACATGAACCGATTCACCGCCCCACGCATGGACTCGATCACCACGTCTCGCGCAGGTACCTGCACACGCGGCCGCTCGCCGGCACTGAGCCGCAACAGCCCCATCTTCTGCAAGGCGAACAAGGCCTCGCGTATGGCGGGACGGCCAACGCCAAACTCCAGCATGAGGGCCCGCTCCGAAGGAAGCTCGGTGTCAGCGGCATAGACCCCTTCGTTGATCAGCGTCTCCAGCCGCGTGACCACATCCTCGTACAGGCGCCGTCGCCTGATGCGGTTCGGGCCTGCGGCAGCCGGGGGCAAGGCGGGTCGTGCATCGTTCATGGGTTCATCCAGACAGGAAACTTTGCCTGATATATGTAGGTGAAAAAGCAACGACAGGCTATCGGATGCCATCCTGAGGTCCACCCGGAGCTTCCAGTCAAGCTGTGCAGCATGGTATACCTTGTCTACCAAATGTCCGGATATGCGGGAATAGGGGCATCTTGATGAGGGGTCTGGTATTCACCGCTGGTCGCGAGGTGGAGCTGATGGAGTTCCCCGATCCGACGACGGGACCCGGCGAGGTGGTAGCCATCAAGGCCTCCGGGATGTGCGGGGACCGGGTGATGGTCCATCAGGCCCATGGCTGCGACTGCTGCCGCACCTGCCGGTCGGGCTGGCCGCAGATGTGCGACAACGGGCTGGAGGCGATCTACGGCATTACCGCCAATGGCGGCCACGCGCCCTACCTCAAGGCGGCCGCCAGCAACGTCGTTCGCCTGCCCGAAGTGCCGCGCGTGCGATTTCCTCCGGCTGGGCAAAGCGACCGGTCGGAACACGCAACTTCATGGCCCCGCCGGGTTCGCCGGCCCGGACCCGCCGTCCAAGCTCGGTATCGACAATGGTCGGGCTGATCGCGTTGACGGTAATGCCGCGCGGCTCCCATTCCAGGGCAAGAAGCTTCGACATGTTGATGATGGCCGCCTTGGCTGCGGAATAGGCCACGTGATGAGGCAGGGCAACGACGCCGGTCTGGGAAGCGATGTTGACGATCCTTCCTGACCTTTGCCCCAGCACGACGCGGCCGACCTGGCGCGACATCAGGAAAGGCGCACGCAGGTTGGGCGCGATATGGGCGTCCCAATCCTCCATCGTCACCTCTTCGGCCGGAGCCAGGCGTGCGAAGCCGGCATTGTTGATCAGGACGTCGATGCGTCCGCATCTCGTCACCGTTTGATCCACGGCGGCCGCAAGAGCAGCATTGTCGGTAACATCGACGATGACACCGACATGGTTGCCCGGGCCGCGAAGGCCCTCCATCACTGCCGCAACGTGCGGGTCGCGGTCGAACAGCACCAGCCGGGCGCCGCGACCGGTGAAGGCATTCGCCATGGCGAGCCCGATGCCGGAGGCGCCGCCAGTCACCAGAACCACCTTGCCAGTAAAATCGAAAACCGTGTCAAAAGCAAAAGCGGTTATGATTGTCTCTATCTGCCATGGTGAGGCTGCACCTGGTCATGCGCCACCGCCGCTGGCGATCCCGCCAGACCTTCACATACACCCGAACGTGATTTCAACTGCGTCGCCGACAATCCGCAAACGTCTTGCCTGCATCATCGTCAATAATGATCGGCGCAATTTCCTGCATGTTGCCCACCCTGCCTGCCAGATCCGCCAGAGCCGTTCGGGCCCGAAACATGCCACGTCCGAAACTTGCACCCTCCATTTTTGTGGTATACCAGGTTTACCAGAAACAAAGGCACCATCAAGTGTCGCGACCTGGGAGAGGGTGCATGCCGCGTCTTATGGCCATGAGCACAGCTACGCGCGGCGACCTGCGCGCAGGCGCGAAGAGAAATAGGCCAAGGAGTGCCAGCCAGCCAGGCTGCCCCGATATCGGCAAGCCCAAGGCTGCTCCCCCCATCATGACGACGGGGCATGCCGTTCCATGACCCCTGAAAGCGAAGTCGGATTATATTGCACCAGCCTCGGCAAGAGGTATGGCGGCACCCATGCCCTCAAGTCGGTGGACCTGTCCTTGCCGCCGGCAAGCGTCCTCGGCCTCATCGGCGAGAATGGTGCGGGCAAGTCGACCCTGAACTCGATCATTGCAGGCATGGTCAGGCCCGACGATGGCGGCGTGTTCCTCGGCGGCTTGCCCTACGCGCCATTGTCTCCATCCGAGGCTCTCCAGCAGGGCGTTGCCCTGATCCACCAGGAGATCCGGCTGCTGCCGGAGCTGACCGTTGCAGAGAACATCTTCCCGGGTCGCCTTCCGGTATCGCTCGGACGTATCGATCGCTCGCGAATGGTACGCGAATCCCGTGCCGTCCTAGACAACCTTGGTATCGGCGTCGATCCCCAGCGTCGTGTTGCCGGACTGTCGATGGTCGTGCAGCAGGGGATCGAGATCGCGAAGGCGATCATCCGCAAACCGCGATATGTCATTTTCGACGAGCCGACGGCCTCCCTGGGCGAAGCCGAGGCGGAGCGGATCCTTGAGCAGGTGCGTGTTCTTCGCGCCTCCGACACCGGCATCATCTATGTGTCGCACCATCTCGATGAAGTCCGGACGATTGCCGACCGGGTGATCTGCCTCCGCGACGGCGCGCTCGTCGCCAGTTGGGACCGAAGCGGGGTGAACCAGCAGGATATGATCAACGCGATGGTCGGCCGCGAATTCACCTTCGAACACTGGGCCCCCACACCACGGGGCCATCGCACCGTCCTCAAGCTCGATGCTGTCAGCCGCGCCGGCGCCTTCCAGGACATCTCGTTCGAACTGGCGGAAGGCGAGCTCCTCGGGTTCACCGGCCTGATCGGTGCCGGCGGTACCGAGGTCGTGCGCGCCATTGCCGGCATGGACCGCTTCGACAGCGGCGAGATCCGCGTGGGTGACAAGCCCGTGCGCTACGCGAGCCCATCCGGCGCCATGCGGGCCGGCATATTCATGGTTCCCGAGGATCGCAAGTCAGAGGGGTTGAACCTCGGCCGCACGGCCGCCGAGAACATCACATTGCCCTGGGAAAAGAAGCTCGTGCGGAGCGGCATGATCACGAAGTCGATTGTGTCCGAGACCGGGGATAAACAAAAGCAGCGTTTCGACAAAGGGGGCGCCTCGATCTCCGGTCAGCTCGATGTCGGGCGGCAATCAGCAGAAAGTGCTTCTTGCCAGGTGGCTGGTGGAGGATCCGAGCGTCTTTATCATCGACGAATCCACGCGCGGCGTCGATGTCGACGCCAAGATGGCGATCTACGAGATCATCCGGTCACTCGCGGCGAACGGCATCGCCGTCATCGTGGTGTCGTCCGAACTGGAAGAAGTTCTGGGTCTGTCGCATCGTGTTCTCGTCATGTCCAAGGGGCGGCAACGCGGAATATTGTCCCGGAAGGAAGCGACTCCGACGCGGGTCATGTCGCTTGCCGTGAGCACGTGAAAAATTGTCCGGAGTTGCCGCTACATCCAGTGAGGTGCGTCCCATGCCAGATCTGAAAACAGGCGGCGATGCCACGCACGCAATCACCCTGGATCCGGCTTCCGCGAATAACTTCACAACCTTCTGGCTCCGGTTCCCGCCGAATGGCCGAGCCCTCTACGCCCTGGCTCGCAATGAGGAAGTCGCCTGCCTGTCCGGTCTCAACGTGCAGCGCATCAAGGTCGGCGTGTATGTCATTGCCGGATTTCTTGCCTCGCTGGCCGGCATGATCGTCGGTTCCCGCCTGGACTCCGCCCAGCCGACCGCAGGCCTCAGTGACCTCCTGAGCGTCATTGCCGCCGTGGTCATCGGGGGTGCCAGCCTGTCCGATGGCTCGGGCAGCATGCTTGGTACGTTCATCGGCCTGCTGATCATCGGTGTCCTGCAGAACGGCATGTCCCTGATCGACGTGTCGCCCAATCTGCAGCCCGTGGTCGTCGGTGCGGCCATCATCCTTGCCGTCATGACGGATCGACGCGCGCGCGCGAAACCCGTTCGCTCCGGCATGATGCCGGAAGTCAAAAAACAATCCTGGAGAAATAGACAATGACACTCAATAAACGGGTCCGGCTCTGCGCCGCATTGGCCCTCGCTGCCAGCGGCGTGACAGCCACCGGCATGGTCTTCCCGGTACAGCCTGCCGCTGCGGCCGGGAAACCCTCGATCGCGGTAGCTGTCGCCGACCAGAAGTCTCTTTTCTACATCGCGGCCGTTTTTGGAATGCGCGACGCTGCCCAGAAGGCAGGCTATGAGCTGAAAGTCGCCTCGGCCGCGGACAACCCGACCCTCCAGATCAACCAGATCCAGAACCTGCTTGTGCGGCAGCCCGGCGCCCTTATCTTCATCCCGCAGGAGGCGACATCGGCCGCGGCCGGCGTGCGCGCCGCCAACCAGGCCGGAGTTCCGGTGATCGCAGTCGACGAGCGACCCGAGGGCAGCAACACGAAGCTGGCAACTTATATCGCCACCGACAGCGGGAAGGCTGCACGAGACCTATGCACCTGGATGTTCAACCAGATCGGCGGCAACGGCCAGCTGGCGATCCTGAAAGAGGTCCTGGGCGCCACCGCACAGCTCCAGAGGTCGCAGGGCTGCCAGGAAGCGCTGCAGAAATTCCCCGATATCCATGTTGTCGCGGAACAGACGGCAAACTGGGACGAGACGGAAGCCTACAAGGCAGCGCAGAACATCCTGACTGCACATCCCGATCTCAAGGCGATCTTCGGCGAGAGCGACGCAATGGCCATGGGTGAGGCGAAGCAGGCTGACCGCCAGGGCCTAATCGTCGTGGAAATCGATGGATTTCCGACCATGTTCAAGGCGGTCAAGTCCCGCCTGACACAGGCGACGAAGGCCCAGCGCCCGTACCAGATGGGACAGATGGCAGTGCATGATGCGATCCTCCTGGTGAACAACCAAGGCAAGGACATTCCCGCCGAGCAGTACGTGGATGCCCAGTTAATTACGAAGGAGAATGTCGACCAGAACAGCCCGTTCAGTTTCTACGCCCGACGGCTGGCACCATGTACTAAAAACTTCTGCAGCAAAGTCTCGGCGATCGCGTTCTATTGTATCTATGAACTGGCCTAAAGCTACATCGACATGGGAGTGAAACACATGGTTCAATCTTCCCGGACAAGCCCCGACGCGAGCCGCTACACGATATATCTGGTGATTGTGGCACTCGGCGGCTGGGCGCTTGCCTCCTATGACCTCAACCTGCTCGTGTTGCTGCTGCCGCAGATCGCAAAGGGCCTCGACCTTTCCGAAAGCCAGATCGGCCAGATTGGCATCTTCGTCTTCCTGGCCCAGTTCGTGATCACGCTTTTCGTCGGCTACGCGATGGATGTGCTTGGCAGGAGGCGGGTCTGGATGGCCTGCCTCTCGATGGCCGCGATCTTCACCGGCCTCACCTATTTCGTGCAGAATTTCTGGGAGCTGGCCGTGGTGCGCGCGCTCGCATCCGGCATGGCCTTCTCCGAACTTGCCGTGTCCATCACGATCGTTAACGAACAGGTACCCGCCGCACGGCGTGGGCTGCTCTACTCCATCGTGCAGGGCGGCTGGCCGCTCGGCGTGTTCCTGGCAGCCGGCATGGTGCTGGCGTTCGGCGGCCTCGGCTGGCGCTTCGTGTTCCTGCTGGGCGTGATCCCGATCCTCATGGTCATCATCGGACGCAGCTTCATACGCGAATCCGAACGCTTCGAGCATCTCCAGCAGGTAAAGGCCGCACGGCGCGCCGGACGAACCGACGAGCTGTCCCGCCTGCTCCAGCTGCATCAGGTGGACATGGGCGAGCTCGACCGCGTGACGGTCGGCCAGCTTTTCGCCCGTCCCGGCTATGTCCGCCGGCAGGTGGTGACGCTGACGATCGTCTGGCTGTTCTACTCAACCTCCTACGTCGGGACGAATTTCTACATCGCCTACTGGCTGACCAGGTACAAGCATTTCACCTCCAACGAGACGAGCACGCTGCTGCTCGTCTCGGGCGGTATCGGCTTCCTGTTCTACATATTCGGCGGCTGGCTCGGCGAACGCTGGGGCCGTAGCCGCGTGATGATCGTGACCAGCGCACTGGTGGCGCCGCTCAATCTTGTCTTCCTCTACGTGCAGGACTTCACGACGGTCTGCATCGTCTATTTCCTTATCTATCAGGTGACAAACGGAACCTGGTCGGGTGCGGGATACGCCTACCAGGGCGAGTCGTTCCCGACGCGCGTACGTGGAACCGCAATCGGCTTCCTCGGCGCGATGCAGGTGCTGGGATTCGTCATCGGAACGACGCTCTGGACCGTGCTGATGGCTCGTATAGGACCGATGGCGACATGGTGGATCATCTCGGTCGGGCTCGCGCTCGGCATGTGGTCAACCGTGTTCCTGCGCAGGATCGAGCCGGGACAGGAACTCGAGGCGATCGCGACCTGAAAAGGCCGCTGCGGAACGAGGAGGCCCTTTGATGACGGCAGGGCAACATCCAGCCCTGCATCATGTCAGCCCATTAAAACGGTGAGCTGCTTCCTGCCCTCAATCGCGGCGTGCAGGGCCTCCGCCACACCGGCCTGGTCGAACCCGTGGCCGATCCAATCGGGCCGGGCCAGGGCGGCACGGCCGTAGGCGGCTTCGTCGTCATGCAGCCGGAGGATCGCTGCCGCGAGTTCCGCAGCATCAACACCGACACCGACACCGACACAAGCGGCAAGCGCCGCAGGCAGATCCATTCCCTCCGCTGCAATCGGGCTGATGACGCAAGGCATACCGGGCGCCAGGCTGGCCAACACCTTACCCTTTACCCCGCACCGTAGCTCAGCTGCGCCACCGTCAGCCGCACCCGATCGAAGATCTCAGACAGGTCCGCCACCGATCCCGACGCCGACAGGCCAGGAAGCGCGCCGCATCGATGTTCGGTGCATGTCCGTCGCCACCGATGAACGCGACACCACGCCGCCGGGCGAACGGCACCGACCCCGCCTGCACCGGAACCGTCCAGAGCACGACCTGCACATTCGCATCTGGCACCGCCCGGCGCAGCAGCTCTGCCTCATGGGTCACGTGAGCAGCACCGCGTCTACCGATCAGGCCGCGGTGCATTCCGCCAGACGCGGACGCTGGCTCTGCACCTTCAGCTCCGGCCGCTGCTCGATCCCGGCCTGACGCGCCACACGGACATGGCTCAGGTCGGGCAGCTGGTCGTCGACCACCAGCGCCCGCAGCCTGGATCGGCCAGCGGAAGCATATTCCCCTTGTGGCGCGAGAGCGCATGTCCCAGCCGGACATCGCGCCGGCTCTGCGTCCTGGTGTCGATTTCAGTTGAACGCCGGCCTCTTCTTCTAAATGGCTCTGCCTCACACCGTGTGGTCTTTGTCTGATCTGAACGGCATCAATCTGATGCGAAGCAAATCCACTCCAGCGCGGCCGTACATCGCACGTTTCAGCATCTTCAGCCGATTGATCTGACCTTCTACCTGGCCGTTGCTCCAGCGCTCGGTAACGGCGTTACGGACTGCAGCGAAATCCAACGTCAACGTCTGAGCGAAGCGACGAACGCCGTAAGGACCGAGTGCTGGGCGTCACGCAGCCAGACGGTGAGCTTCTCGACGTCGCCGCCGCGCAGGAAAGTGCAGACCGGCATCGGTCCCGTCGCGGTGCAACGGGTCAGGCTGCGCGATTGGGGTGCCGATCAGGCCGAGCGCATCCGTTCACGTCGGCCATCCTGCCGCGCTGGGCCAGGCGGACGCGGAGCCTCGATGCTTTGCTCCCGATCCTCTACCTGCGCGGCGTTTCGATTGGTGACTTCCAGGAGGCGCTCGCAGCCCTGCTGGGGGAGGACGCCCCGAACCTGTCGCCGTCAGTCGTCGCGGCTGCGGAGCGAGTGGAAGGCGGACTATACCCGTTGGCAACGGCGCGACCTGTCAGCCCGGCGCTACGTCTATGTCTGGGCCGATGGCGTGTATCTGCAGACCCGTATGGAACCGCAGGCCGAATACATGCTGGTGCCGATCGGGGCGACCCGGGAAGGCAAGAAGGAGCTGCTCGGCTTCCAGGTGGGCGTTCGGGAAAGTGCGCAGAGCTGGCGGGAGCTGCTCGTCGACCTCAAGGCCCGAGGTCTGACCATTGCGCCGGAGTTGGCGACCGGCGATGCGGCGCTCGGCTTCTGGAAGGCGCTGGACGAGGTGTTGCCGTCCACCCGGCATCAACGCTGCCATGCACAAGACCGCAAATGTGCCAGATAAGCTGCCAAGACGGTGCAGCCCGCGGCCAAGGCCGGTCTGCGCGAGATTTGGGCGGCGCCGGACCACACCACGCCGAAGCGGCAATCGCGACGTTTGCCGACAAATATGAGAAGGCGGTCACCTGCCTGACCAAAGATCGTGAGGGCCTGCTGACCTTTTACAATTCCCCCGCCGAGCACTGGGATCACCTGCGCACGTCCAACCCGATCGAGAGCGTGTTCGCCACCGTCAGACATCGCACGGTCCGAACCAAGGGTGCGCTGTCGCAGGACACCGCCCTGCTGATGGTGTTCAAGCTGGTCATGACCGCGGCGAAAACCTGGCACCGGCTGAAAGGCGAAAACCAGTTGCCCAAGGTCGTCTAGCAGTCTGTCGGATTGACGGTTTGGAGGCTGACGGTTGAGAGGCTTTTGATCTGGGATTGAGCTAGTTGGGGATGGTCACGCTGCTTCCAGCGTGACCATGCGCCTGCAGTTGTAGGTCAGCGCGATGAGCGTCCACTCGGTTGCTGCCTTGCCGATGCCGCGGAGCGAGAACCGGCGGAACCCGATGGCGCTCTTGATGATGCCGAACACGGGTTCGACGGTCTGCTTGCGCTTCTTGTAGAGAGCCTTGCCATTCTCGGTCTCCAGCTTGGCCTTCATGTCGATGCGCCAGGGTTGGGTCATGCGCCGCGGGGTCATCGATGGCGGTGGCGGGCGGAAGTCGTAGGGACGGTGCGGCTGGGTGCGCCCGATGGCGGCAACTGTCTCGACGCCCTTTGCCTGCAAGACCTCGACGGCTCGGCCGCTTGCATAACCGGTGTCGGCCAGCACTCGTAGCGGGAGCCCGACAGGGCTGTGCATGCTGTCAACCGCCAGAAGACGCCGGCTTCGCGCCACGTCGCGCGTCTTCGCCGCCAGGATACGCAGCTCAGGCGGCGTGCGGTCTATACAGGTCATCGTTACCGCAGCACCCATCCAACCTTTCAATCCGGCAAATCGCCTACCTGATCAGGGAACTTTAGTTCCAGGATTATGGAAATCCCTCAAAGGGTCGTTCCTTACGACGATGAGGCTGTGCAGCTACTGCGGCGATGGATGGTGCGCCGCAACCGATCAAGATCAACCTTCGACTCGTCTGCGATGGATTGCTCTTGGCGTGCCCACAGATCGACGTGCTCGGTTTTATTAGGATTATCCATTCGTGGCCGACACGATGAGGATGGGTCATGATCCACTTGCCGTACCAACTCAAGTCAGAATGAGCATGTTCCGAACTGCGGTGATTTCGGCGGCCGGGAGCGCTCGGCCATCAAGGAAGACGGTTTCACGTAAACCAAGGCTGTTGCAGAGCAGGATTGGCGGGAGGGTCGAAAGGAACTTGGTATCGATCGAAGCTTCCGAAACCAGACCTGCGCAGAGTAGGCGGGCCCTGGCGATACCCGGAAGGGCGCCGTCGGAGATGGGAGGGGTAAGCCAATGTCCATCCTTTTGGACAAGAACAGTGGCGGTGGTGGCGCAGGCGAGGTTGTTGTCGCCGTTGAGCAGGAGGGCGTCGTCGGCACATCGGTCGGCAGCCTCCATACGAGCAAGCAGATTGTCGCCGTAGCCGAGCGACTTGATCCGACTGAGCGGCGAGTGGGCATTGCGGCGGGTGCGGGTGGCGATCACCAGATGCGCGGGCGGCAGAGGAACGCGAGCCGGAAAAGCAGCGATAAGCACTGTCGGCGCCGGGTCAGGGGATGGCGGAAGGCCCCGAGGACCGGGGCCGCGGGTAAGCGTGAGGCGCAGCGCGCCGTCGGTGAGG
>CAXTCT010000029.1:0-14308 GCA_964242565.1 uncultured Acetobacteraceae bacterium
CGCCAACCTGCATCTCGATGACCTGAAGCATCGCGCGGGCGATTTCGATCCCGGAACGCGTGACCGCCTGCTCGCCGGGGCCCTGCTACCGGCGACCCTGGTGCTGCAGTCCCAGCGTGTCCGCCGCTGGTTCCGCGACCAGGTGGCGGAGGTGTTCCGCTCTTTCGACATCCTGCTCGCGCCCGCGACTCCCTGCCCTGCGATCCTTATCGGTCAGCAGACCTTGTCGTTGGGTGGCACGGAGATTCCGGCGAGGCCGAGCGTTGGATTGCTCACGCAACCGATCAGTTGCATCGGCCTCCCGGTCGTGACGGTTCCGGTTCGCGGCACCGGCATCCTGCCGATCGGGGTGCAGGTGATCGCTCCGCCCTGGCAGGAAAAGCGCGCACTCCAGGTCGCCGCGTGGCTTGAAGCCCGAGGCGTGGTGGGCACGATGGAGATATCATGATGCAGATCAACCTGCCCGATGTGCTGGTTGAGGTCGCTTCGGCCTTCGAGCGTTACGAGAGGGCCCTGATGGACAATGATCTGGCGACATTGGACGCGCTGTTCTGGGCCTCGCCGCTCACCGTGCGTTTCGGTCCGGCGGAGAATTTGTATGGCATCGAGGCGATTGCGGCCTACCGCGCCGCGCGCCCCGGAGGCTCGCCGCCGCGCTCCTTGTCCAACACGGTGATCACCAGTTTCGGACGCGATTTCGCTACCGCCAACACGGAGTTCCAGCGCCAGGGCGCGGATGTTCCCGGGCGGCAAAGCCAAAGCTGGGTGCGTCTGCAGGGCGAATGGCGCATCGTCTCGGCGCATGTATCGCTGTTCGGCAAATAAACCTGTCCTTGCGGCTCGCCTTCGGTCAGGAACGGCCTCGTGCCTGCAATGCTGCGCCATGCCGCTCGTGTTCCGTCGCGAAGCATTGTTGGGATCCACTCGGATTAGCTATCGCCGGCTGCGCCTACCGGTTCAGCCGTCTGCCCGCTACGCAAGAACGAAGTCGATCCATGCTGCGGATCCATCCGGACGCCCGCACCAGGGCCAGGCGCTACGGCATCAGCGCCGAGACCGTGCGCACATCGCGCAGGCAACAGGAGCGGAAGGCCACAGGATCGGAAAGGATGGCTTTCAGTAATTTCACTTTCTCGATTTCTGCCAAGGTCTCATGTTTCCATCAGCTTTACAGCATGACGGAACATGAACATGACCAAGGTCCTGGTGCTCTATTACTCGTCCTACGGCCATATCGAGACGATGGCCGAGGCGGTCGCCGAAGGGGCACGCCAGGGGGGCGCCGTTGTCGATGTCCGTCGCGTCCCGGAACTGGTCTCCGACGAGGTCGCGCATGCGAGCCACTTCAAGCTCGACCAGAAGGCGTTGATCGCCAAGCCCGATGAATTGCCCGGCTACGACGCGATCATCGTCGGCACCGGCACACGCTTTGGGCGGATGTCATCGCAGATGGCGAGTTTCTGGGATCGCACCGGTGGCTTGTGGGCCAGAGGCGCTCTGGTCGGCAAGGTCGGCGCCGCCTTTACCTCGACCGCCAGCCAGCATGGCGGCCAGGAAACCACGCTGCTCTCGATCCTGACCAACCTGCTGCATCAGGGCATGGTAATCTCCGGCCTGCCTTATTCGTTCCAGGGTCAGCTCAGGCTCGACGAAGTCACCGGGGGCTCACCCTACGGCGCCACGACGCTCACCGGCGGCGATGGCTCCAGGGCGGTCAGCGCCAACGAGCTCGACGGCGCACGCTTTTTGGGTAGCCACGTCGCCGCCATTGCCGCCAGGCTCATCGCCTGACCGATTGCATGATCGCCGGGTACCGGCCGGACGGCGCATTAGGGTGCCCGATCAGCCTTAACCCATCCACCTCCAGACCGGGACATGACGTGGTGGTGATCGACACCGTCAATGTCCAGGTTTTTCGGCAAGCTTGCACGTCAGAAGTTTCCCTTCAAATTTTGGGTAGCTCTCGCTTTTTTATGACGATTTGGTGGCGGTCAAGATCCGAAAGTTGAAGTGTTGCGCGTTAGTCCAGATGCGACCTGACGTGGTGATAGGGGACCAGACGCGTTCATGAGCGACACGGCGATAGCTCACTCACCATGGCTGGCCGTGTTCGATCAGGACATACCAGCAAGGGTTCTTTCGGCGGTTTCCTATGGAACAGGCTTTGTAATCCTCAGCCTGCCCTCTGGAATGGGGGGTCAGGCCGATGTCGTGCCGGAAGAGTTTTCCGCGATCCTGAGCCGCTTGCATGAGGCGAGCCTGACCCTTACGACGCTGACGGCACCATTGCCTCGCCTTCCTGTGGTGCAGCACGCGATCAGCGACGCTATGGCTGCATCGCTTTCTTCGAGACAACTTCTGGTAGTGGTTATCCGGCATGCCGAGGCTCTCTCGGATGCAACCGTGCGACGATTGATCAGGCTATCGGAACTGCGCCGGCATGGACAACCGGTGTTGAGCTTCCTACTGGCCGGCACGCCCAGCTTATGGCCGGTCCTGCATGGTGCCGGTCTCGGGCATCTCGAGAATGATCCCACGGCCCACATCCGCCTGACCCGGAGCCAGATCGAACCCGGTCTGGCGGCGGCGCCTCCCGCTTTTGCCGCCAATGCCGCCGATCCGATCTCCCCTCCGGTGCGTCCGGATCCCTATCGGCTTGGATCATCGGCGTACGGCCGGGAGGGCGCAGGCCGATTGCGGGGAAGCCTGGCCGGACACGGCATGGCACGGGTCCGGTTCGCCCCGACTCGGTCCGCCCTGGTCCGGTTCGCTCTGGCCGGAGCCGGCCTCGCAGGCATCGGTCTGGCGGGCTGGCATATGCTCGCCCCCGGACTTGCCCGACCGGAACACCTTGCCATTGCTGGCGATCCTCCAGCCATCGCGACATCGGTCGATATGCGCTTTGCCGCCCTCATCGACCAGGAAAAAAAGGAGATCGCGTCTGACCGGCTATCGTCGCCGTCGGGCGCCAACCTGATCGAGACACGGCGCCAGATTGACGAACTGCTGCCGTTGGTTTCCAGGCAGCTTCTGGACAGTCTGACCAACACCTCCGCGCGCGCTGACGCTGATAACGCCAAGCATCTGGCAGATCGACCGCAGGTTTCAAGGCAACCTGCCGTATCGCATGGTGCCGGTGATGCGGCTGTCGATCCGCTTGGGAACCTCATACACGTGACCCTCCGATATAGCCGTGGCGACAAGGCGGCCGAGGCGCGTGCCAGGCATTTGCTGGAGCTTCTGCGATCCAGGGGTATCATGGCTGACGGACCCGAACCGGCCGGCGCCATCATCGAGCGCTCGGGCCTCGCCTATTACTTCGATCAGGACCGCACTGCCGCACTCGACCTGGCGCGGCGACTGCTCGCGGGCATCCCGCAGACCCGCAAGCCGATGACCATCGGCGGATTGTCCGATGCCGCGTCGCTGCCACGTCCCGGAGAGATCTCCATTTCCATCGGCTCGCGCGATGACGTCATCGAGGCACCGGCACCATCAGGAAGACGGACATGATGCGACAGATCATACGCCATGTTTTGTTCGGCGCGGCCCTTTTGCTCGGCACCGGCCTCACCACGGCGATCGCCATGGCCCAGGATACAACCGCCCCTCAGAAGCTGGCGCTGCGGCAGCCTCCTCCGGCTCAGGATCCTCAACCGAAGGCATCGGCCAAGGCTCCAGATGCGCTCGATCTTTATTTCGACACGAACAGCAGCCAGGTTCGTCCCCAGGACGTGGTGCTGCTCGACAAGGCCTCACGTCTGTACGCTGAAGGCAAGCCGATCGTCATGGTCGTCTCCGGCTCGGCCGATCAGGTCGGGCCTCCCGGCCTGAACCTGAAATTGTCGCAGGCGCGAGCCGATAACGTGGTGAAGGGCCTGGTCGAGCGCGGTATCCCTGTCGAGCGTTTCCAGGTTCTGGCCAAGGGCGTCTCCGAATTGCCGGTGCAAACCGCGACGAACGTGGTCGAACCGCGTAACCGCCGTGTCGAGATCACGTGGCGCTAGGCGGTCCGGCAGCTGGCAGGCGGCCTTGTGCTTGGCCTGTGCTTGCGGTGACGGTTGGTCTCCTGGCCGGCACCGCGGCCCATGGCCAGCCGGCGATGGACGCGAGGCGAGCGTATGCGGCCGGCAACTACAAGCGGGCCTATGATCTGTGGATGCCGCTTGCCCGCGCCGGCGACGCGGATGCCGCCTTCCGGTTGGGCCTGCTCGCCGACCTTGGCGAAGGCATGCCGGAGAATGCCGAGGCGGCCTATCGGTGGTACTGGTCGGCCGCCCAGGCCGGCCACCCGGAGGCTGAATTCAATGTCGCGGTGATGCACGACAGCGGTCGCGGCACCGCGCATGACGTCGCCGCGGCGGCGGCCTGGTATGGTCGCGCGGCCGCACGCGGGAACCACCGGGCCCAGTACAACCTGGCGCTGCTCTACAACGACGGCGATGGAGTTCCGCGCAATCCGACCGTCGCCCGCGCCTGGTTTCGGCTCGCTGCGTCAGGCGTGCCGGCTGCGATGGCGAAGCTTCATGCCGCCGCACCGGACGATCTATCCGCCCAGGTCCGGCAGCAAGGCGACACGCCGCGTGCCGCGATCCCGGTCGCACCGCGGCCCGGCGCCACGGCATCCGGCATTGGCGGAACGACGGAGATCGTCTGGGCGGCTCCGGCCGAGCCGACTCCGGTGCGCTATTTTCTTCAGGTTGTAGCCCGCGACGAGGGCATCCCGCACGAACTCTACGCGGCCTATCTCGACGTGACAGCCGCGCTGGTGACGCTCGACCCGAAAACACACGACTATGCCTGGCGTGTCTTCACCGTCTCACCCAGCCGCGCGAGCTACTCCGTCAGCCCCTGGACTGCCTTCACGAGCTGAGTTCCGCATCAGGCTGCCGCTACCTGTCGCCGGTTCAGCAAGGTTGCGGTCTCCGTGCCTTCGATGGTCGCTGACGGGCGTGCGGGGCTACGATCCGCCGCAGGCTGAGTTTTGCCGGTTCGAGCGTGCCGGTTCCGTGCCCTGGGAAGGCGCCATCGGCGTGCTGGATCACGCCGACAAATGACAAGGATCAGGGGCTGAATTTCAAGGCTGCCTCCTGGATGATGGCTTGGAGGTCGGTTATGCGGTGGGCGAAGCGGCCCAGGAACAGGCCGTCGACCGAACTCCCGAGCGTCGTCAGCAGGCCGGGACCGGCACTTCCGCCATAGATCAGGGTCATGCCGGAACGCTCGCCCAAGGCTCGGCGCAGCCTGTCGGCCACGGCCATGATATAGGCGGGAGGCGAGGGTCTGGCCGCGCCGATCGCCCATACCGGCTCATAGGCCAGGACCAGTGGGTGGCCTGGATCCACGCCATCCACCGCCGCCAGAAACTGCCGCACGCATTCTTCGGCGGCTTCGTCCGGCGTCATCGGCGTTTCCTCGCCTATACAAAGGATCGGCGTCAGTCCGGCGCGAACCGCGGCGGAGACTTTGCGTGCGACAATGTCATCGGTTTCATGGAAGATGCGCCGGCGTTCGGCATGACCGATCTCGACGAAGCGGCACCCGGCCTCGACGAGCATCGGAGCCGAGATCTCGCCGGTGAAGGCGCCATGATCCTCCCAGAACACGTCCTGGGCGCCGAGTGCGACTCCCGTGCCGGCCAGTGCGGTGCGAGCGTCCTGCAGGGACAGAAAGCTCGGGATAACAAACAGCACGACGTTTGGCGGCATCCCCGGCTCGAGGGTGCGGGCCAGATCGGTCATCCAGAGCCGCGTCTGTTCAAGCCCCATATACATCTTCAGGCTCACGCCGATCAGGCATCGCCGGTGATGAAGTTCCATGATCCCTTACCATCCCTGATGATCGTGCATCGACGCCGGCACGGGCCGGCAATCCTACGGCTTCATCTTGCCAGATTCCGCCAGTGACCCGGCAAGGTCGCGATGACCCTGGCATAGGCGGCACATGTTATCCGGGCCGGCGGGGACAGCTCCAGCGGACCAGGCGAGGCCATCGACGGCGATATGTGTCGTCGTGCCCCCCGGACAGGAGGCACGATCCGGCACGAAAATGGCCCGAGGCGGATTCCGGCCGCTATTCCCGGGTGGCGGAAGGCCGATCCGCTCGAAGTACCGGAAGGTCCTTGTCGCGGGCCTTCATGCGGCGAGGCGCGTGCTGGCTCATCTTAATACCGTGATCGGTACGTGCCATGACGGAGCATGGCGCTGCCCGTGGCAACGCTTGTCTCTCGATTCGAGAGCAAGGAACGGAGTTCCGCGCTCCATCCGCTGGCCCAATATCTGGCGGGCGAACTAATCGGAAGTATAAACGACCATGGCGACGCGGAAGAATAACCAAGCTCGTCGGGATGAGGGCATCATCATCGGGGATCAGCGTTGGGAACGCGTGGTCGGACGAGACAAAAACGCCGACGGAAGTTTCTGGTACTCGGTTGCAACCACGGGCATCTACTGCCGTCCATCCTGTCCGTCGCGCACGGCACATCCAAAGAACGTGGCATTCCACGACACCGTCGTTGCCGCGAGGGCGGCAGGCTTCCGGCCCTGTCGCCGCTGCAACCCGGACCGCCCATCGGCCGAGGACGCAACCGCCGCGATCATTGCCAAAGCCTGTCGGACCATCGACGAGGCGGAAACCCCGCCGTCGCTTACGGAGCTTGCGGCCATGGCAGGCTTCAGTCCGTTCCACTTTCATCGCCTCTTCAAGGCAGCGACAGGCGTCACTCCCAAGGCCTATGCCGCGGGCCGCCGGGCCGCGCGCGTGCGGAACTGTCTCAATGGGCATGGCTCCGTGACCAAGGCCATCTATGATGCCGGCTTTGGCTCGAACGGTCGCTTCTACGCCGTCTCCACCAGTCTGCTGGGCATGACGCCGGGCCGCTTTCGCGCTGGCGGCGCCAGGGAGACGATGCGTTTTGCCGTAGGCCAGTGCAAGCTGGGCGCGATCCTGGTCGCCTCCAGCGCCAGCGGCGTCGCCGCAATCCTTCTGGGTGACGACCCGGACCTTCTGACACGCGACCTGCAGAACCGCTTTCCCAACGCCCTGCTGATCGGCGGCGACGCCGGATACGAAACGCTGGTCGCCATGGTGGTGGGGTTTGTGGAGGCTCCGCATCTCGGCCTCGACCTGCCGCTCGACGTACGCGGCACCGCCTTCCAGCAACGTGTCTGGCAGGCGCTGCGGGATATCCCGGTCGGCACTACCGCGACCTACACCGAGATCGCCGCCCGGATCGGTGCGGCGAGCTCGGTGCGGTCCGTGGCGGGTGCCTGCGCGGTCAACCCGCTCGCCGTCGCCATTCCATGTCATCGGGTGGTCCGGCAGGATGGCGGCCTCTCAGGCTATCGCTGGGGCATCGAGCGCAAGCGCCAGTTGATCAAATCCGAAACTTCGAACGCATGAAGCGGCACGTGTCGTGCTTGCGCGTCGCAATTCTGGCCGGACCCTTCAGCGCCGGATAAAGATCGAGGCCCTGAAGCCGCCCATCAGGTCGTTCGCACCTCGTTGACGAAATAGTCGACTTTCTGCGTAAGGCTTTCTGCCTGCACAGCAAGCTTGCGCGCGGCATCCAGCACCTTGCCGGCTGAGCGCCCGGTATCGTTCACGGCGACGCTGACATCGGCGATCGTATCGGTGACGTGTTGCGTGCTCGACGCCATGTCCTGGACGTTGCGCGCGATCTCGGAGGTGGCCTCGGTCTGCTGCTCAACTGAATGCGCAATCGATGCGGAAATGTCACTTGTTTCCTGGATGGTGCCTGTGATGCTGCGCAAGGCCGCGACCGCCTCGTTCGTGGCGCCCTGGATTTGAGTGATCTGGGTGGTGATGTCGACCGTGGCCCGGCTGGTCTGCTGAGCCAGTGTCTTCACCTCGGCGGCAACGACCGCAAAGCTCCTGCCCGCTTCCCCCGCTCGCGCCGCTTCTATGGTGGCGTTCAAGGCCAGTAGATTGGTACGTGTTGCAATGCCGGAAATCATCTCCACGACTTCGCCGATCCGAGTGGCCGCGGTCGACAGCGACTGCACGCTGACGTCGGTGCGGTGAGCCTCCTGGACAGCCTGCTCGTTGATCTGGCGCGAAACGAGAACCTGCCTGCCGATCTCCCGGCTTGACGCGGCAAGCTGCTCGACGGCGGCCGCCACAGCCTGGCTACCGAGGCTTGATGTTGCAGCGGATGCGGCGACATGGCTGGTTCGCTGATCGGTCTGGCCGGCGGCGGCACTCATTCCCTGCGCGACGGTCTGCATATCATCCGCGGCAAGAGCCACCTCACGCACGATCCCGCCCACACTGCTCTCGAAGCTGTCCGCCATTTTCACCAGGCCCGCCCGCCGGGCGACCTCGGCGACCTGAGACTGCCGCTCCTGCTCGGCTTGCAGCGCGGCGACCCGCAGGAGATTATCGCGGAACACGGAAAGCGCGCTGACAATGGCGCCAAGTTCGTCACCCCGCACAAGTCGTTCTACGTCCGTGGTTGCGTCGCCGGCGGCAAGGCGGGATGTCGCCTCTGCAATGGTGCTGATCGAGCGCAGGATATTCCATATCAATATACCGGTGACAAGAAGGGCTATAGCGAAAGCAATCACCGTTGTCTCGGTGAAGACGTGCCGTGTCTTCTGGCTGGCCAGCTTGGTTGCAACAGCCTTGAGTTGGGCCACGCGGGTCTGCTCGCTCGCCAGCGTTCCAATCCCCTCGATCAGATGATGGTAGTTTTCATCGAATGGCACGAGGAAGGATACCGCCGAGTTGAAGTCCACGTCGAGCATCTGGCTGACCCAGTCTATGGCCCCATGATATTTGACGATCCCGGCCACCAGCTCATCAACGTGCGGTTTCTGAGCGGCGGTTGCGTAATTGTCTTCCCAATGTTTCAGGGCGGTCGCAGCAGCGTCGGCGCGGGGCAACATGCGCCGTAGTTGCGACATGGCATCCAGCCCTTTGGTCTTGGCGGCACTCAGGGTCAGTACATGGAAGATTTCGCCGTTGATCATCTGCACGTCATCCGCGATTTCGTTGAGCTGACGCGTCGACTCGCTGGCCTCAAGCAAGGACCTCGTGGTGGTCGAGCTGTTCTGGATCCCGCGGATTCCAATCAGGACGACCATGACCAACGCGATCAGCGTGACTGTCGGTGCCAATGACAACTTGATGAGAAAAGGCCAGTTCGAAACCCGGAGGAGGCGCATCATGACCGATAATCCTTGATTGTCATGGTTCAAAACGGATCGTGGCACAGGGGGTCAGCCGGTGCTTGACCGACGGTCGGTTGCTCTCGCGGATCCGCGCCGGGTCCTTCCTTGGCGGACCGTTTCCTTCCACATTCGCAAGGCAAGCCGGGCCATCGAGTTGCTGCCTGCGGTCAATCCGCCTGAACGCGGCGCGAAGGTCGCTTGGGCGTCGGCCGGGGAGGCAGCCTTGGCGGCATTATAGGCACCCGCGACCAAGCCGCTCGCGGATGCGGGATCGAGGAAGCCGGAAGTCCCGATGGTGATCTGGGCAGCTTTTGCGGAGAATTTGGTCCCATCGACGGGCATGAACGGCCGCAACGGAAGCTGGCAGGTCGACAGGCCTGCAGCGGAACTGCACGCGTGTTTGCCGAAATATCCCGACCGATCGGTAAGGTGCATGACAGGCTCCGTCCGTGACTCCGTCCGCGGGAGGACGGGTCTCTTGTGAACGTTATGAACCGGCAAGATTAACGGAGGGTTGACGTTGTCGGTCGAGGACGAGAACAGGGCCAACGTCGTGGCCTTCCGTCGTCACACGCCGCCGTCAGGCGATACCATCACGAGCGCCACGACCAGCTCCGAGGCCGCTTGAAGACCTCCAAAGGCCTCACCGCCTACGAGTTCACCCGTAAAGCTGGGCGGCAACCCGCGTCTCGTCGGGATAAAGCATCACGCCGACGACGTTGACCTCGAGGAAGGTGTCGGCTTGCGCGGCGGGAAGATCGAGCGCGGCGCGGCCGTCGGTCCAGCGCATGTCGCCCTCCGGCTCATGCCAGCCATCGAGGTCGAGGCCGGCGGTCGGGATGACCTGCTCCTCGAGGCCTCTCCAGAAGACCAGCCGGTCGACAGCGACGCCGAGCGTGCGACGGTCGTCGACGAACGGCCCGACCACATCCGCGGGGATGGCGGTGCGAGACAGCAGCCGGAGCGGCCTCGCACCTCGGGGAATATGGAACATATGGCGCCGGCCGTCGTGCCATCGGGCGGCGAGTTCGCGGCTGTCGTCGAGCAGCAGGCGCAGGTCGGGCTGTTCGGTGAGAACGACGATCCCGGTGCTGTCCTCCAAGCCGAGGGCGGCGGCACGTTCGGCGAGGCGGCTCCAGAGCGGCTTGACGACGTCATGGGCAACGGCCAGCGGCGCCGCCATGACGACATCCTGCCGCGCTGCGATGGTGGCGTCGGCGCCCTCGAACAGGCCGCGATTGCCGGTGTCGAGATAGCTCTCGGTCGCCAGTCCTTCGGAGACGAGGATGCCGTGGCTTTCCAGTTCGACATGGAAGAACCCGTACGCGTGGATGGAGCGGTCGACCAGGATGGAGCGGCCGTTGACGAGCATGCGGGCGGGGGTGAGGCCGGCCTCGGTGGCGACGCAATGCTCCGGTGTGACCAGCAGGTCCCGATGCGGGACGTTGTCCGCGAAGGCGTGGCGGCGGATACGGATCGGGAAGGCGTCGGCGCGCCCATTGAAATCCGCCGCATCGATAAATCCGCCGCCGGTCCAGGTGACCGGGCGGGGGACGCACACGCCGCGCTCCAGGACATGGACTAGGTCGCCGGGGCAAAGCGCCTCGACCGCGGTTTCGCCCGCTGGCGTGGCGATCATGGTCCCGCGCAGGAAGCAGGTGGCGGTCACGGTAAGGATGGTGCTGCGTGAGGCCGAGCCGTTGCTGTCGTTGACCGCGAGATCCAACGAGGTGGCAACCGTGTGCCCGGCGGCGACCTGGCCGTTCGTCGGCGTGAATTTGAGTGCCTGCAGTTCGACGGTCAGGTTGGCCGGGCTGGTGAAGGCGAGGCTGTAGGTGCCGGTCGCGATCTTGGTCAGGCCGGCGCCGCTGAGCACGCCATCGGCATCGGTCGCGACGCCGCCGGCGCTCAGGGTGATCGTGGCGTTGGTGGTAGTGGAGCCGGGATCCGTGACGGTGACGTTGCCGAAGGGCACGGTGGCGGCCGCGTCGGTACCGCTCTCGGTTGCAGCCAGGCCGCTGATCACCGGCACCGAGCCCGAGCCTGTGGTGCCGTCGCTCGCAAGACGTATCGGTGTCGACGGACTGGTCGCCGCCGAGTTCAGGACCGAGGTATAGAGCGACGGGGTGCCCCCGTAGAGCGAGCTCGGGTTCTCTGTTCTCCAGTCGATATACAGGCCGCTATAGCCCCCGCCGCTGCTGGACAGGGAGTGGATCTCGTAGGACGTGCTGCTTGGCGAGTCGGCGTAGGGAAGCGTGCCCATGCTGGTGAAGGTCGTCGTGCCGCCGCTTCCCGACACGGTGAAGGTTGCGCTGGTGACCGCCACCAGGAGCCCGGCCGGATTATATTCCGCGGTCCATGTCCCCGAGAGCGTCGAGCCGTCCGCGAATGCGGCGTTGCTGATTTTGGTGGTAACGAATGTATCGGTCATTAAGATACAACCTCGGAGCCGGTTCCAGGCGTAATAATTCAGAAGTGTTAACAGATGCGGAATCGGGCTCTGTTACAATTGATTTGTTATTGGAACCGGCCACACGCGCGCTTGACCGCGTGACCCATCCGCTTGGGCGATGACCATGGTCAGGCCGGCGGCAGGTCCCTGACCCGATAGGGCAACACGCCGCGTTCGCTGGTCGCGATATCGAGCACCTGCCCTACCGCCGGCATCGCGCGATGCCGGCACTCGGTCCGCGAGCAGGCGCGGCAGCCGGGACCGATCGGGTCGGCGGTTTCCAGCCGATCGAGATCCAGCCCGGCCGCATAGACCAGCCTCGGCGCATAGCGGATCTCGCAGCCGAGCACCACCGCCACCGATCGCGGCCGGCTCATGAAATGACCGCCAGAACGGCCGACGGTGCAGGCGATATTGAGGTAGGTCACGTCATCGGGGGTACGGGCCACCTGCACCGAGATCTCGCCGGGATGGCCGAAGGTCCGGTAGACGTTCCAAAGCGGGCAGGTGCCGCCGAACTGGGTGAATTGGAAGCGTGTCGCCGAGGAACGCTTCAGCACGTTGCCGGAGATGTCGGTCTTGATAAAATAGAAGGGAATGCCCGGCTCGGAGGCGCGCTGCATCGTCGAGAGACGGTGGCAGACCTGCTCGAACGAGGTGCCGAAGCGGGCCTGCAGACGCTGGATGTCGTAGCGGAGCGCCTCCGCGTCGTGAAGGAAGCGGCGGTAGGGCATCATGAGAGCGCCCGCGAAGTAGTTCGCGAGGCTGACCCTGGCCAGCGACCGCGCCGCGGCGGTCGAGAGCGCTGCCTCGCGCACCAGCCGGTCGATGGCGCGAGCCTGCTCGATCAGTCCGAGATGATGGGCCATCCAGAAGATCCGGCTCTCCTGGCTGGCGCCCTCGGCCAGGTAGAGATGCCGGGTGTCGCGCTGCAGACGCCACACCAGTCCCTGCTGCAGCAGGCCCGGCTCGTCGGCGATCCGGATGTCATGCACGTCGAGCAGGTAGCGGGCCAGCCCGTCGAAGATATTGGCGCGATTGAAGCCCTCGCGTTCGGCGAGTGCCTCCGCGGCCCGGTCGAGTGCCTCGAAATGGTTGCGATGATATTGCACCCAGTCCCGCACCTCATCGTAGGGAAACTGGGTGATCGCGCCGAGCGCCGAACGGAGCTGCGGCGTGGGCAACGCATCGACCTGCTGCTCGCGTTCGAGCGCATGGCGGTAGAGCGTCATGAATTTATGCGCAACGCCGGGCGCGGCACGGACCATGGCCTGCATCTCGGCCATGTCGATCGCTGCCCCGCCGAACAGGGGATCGGCCATTGCCTCGCGCAACGCGCCGGCCAGATGCAGCTCCTCGCTGTCGCCGAAATACGAGACGTCAATCGAGAACAGGTCGCAGAGCCGCCGCAGCACCGCCGGCGGCAGCGGACGCTGGTCATGCTCGATCTGGTTGAAATAGGAGGCCGACACGCCGACCGCCCCGGCCAGGGCCGCCTGGTTCATGTCATGCTGCTCGCGCAGCCGCCTGAGGCGTTCTCCGGCGAAGAGTTTCTGCAAGCGCTTCACGGTCTTCATCATATCGATGTCGGCGTCGATCCGGCAGGGGGAACGATCAGACGCGACGGAGCCATATCTCCTCGATGGCATGGGCCGCGTCCTTGCGCAGCACCAGGTTGGCCCGCTCCCGTGTCGGCTCGATGTTGGAGCGGAGGTTGGGCAGGTTGATCTCCTCCCAGACGTCGAGCGCCACCCGCCGGGCCTGCTCGGGGGTCAGGTCCTTGTGGGCGTGGAAATAGGATGTCGCCTGCTGGAAGGCGGTTCTCTGCAGCAGCAGGAAACGCTCGACATACCAATTCTCGATGCTGTCCGGATCGGCATCGAGATAGACCGAAAAGTCGAAATAATCGGAGGCGACCACCGGCGACGAGGCCGTCTGCAGCACGTTCAGCCCCTCGAAGATCACCACGTCCGGCTGGTCGACGATCTGGAACCGGCCCGGCACGATGTCATAGCTGTGGTGGGAATAGACCGGAACCTGCAGTCGGCGCTCTCCTGCCTTGAGGGCGATCAGGAAGGCCAGCATGCGTCGGAGATCATAGCTTTCCGGAAAACCCTTCCGGCGCATCAGGCCCCGTTTCTCCAGGACCCGGGTCGGATACAGGAAGCCGTCCGTTGCGATCAGGGCCACCTTGTGCTGTTCGGGCGTGCCGCTCAGGATCGCCTGCAGCAGGCGGGCGAACGTGCTTTTGCCGACGGCAACACTCCCGGCGACTCCGATGACATAGGGCCGGCGCGTGTCGGGAAGATCGAGAAAGCCCCCCTGGATGGTGCGGTTGAGGGTGTCGGCCGCCGCCATATGCAGAGCGAGCAGGTCCGACAACGGCAGATAGACGTCCGCCACTTCCTCCAACGAGACGAACTCGTTCAGCCCGCACAATGCCTGCAGATCCTCGTCGGACAACAACAGGCGCGTAGTCGAGCGCAAGGCTGCCCAATCACGCCTTTTGAAGGCATGGAACAAAGCCGGCGGCCGATCGTGGAACGCCGACCCCTCGCGGGGCAGCCTGACCGGCCGGAGGCGGTTCACCTGCGTTATCCGGCTCGGGGCTTGGCCAGTTCCTCGGCGAGTTCGGGGAGGGCTTTGAAGAGGTCGGCGACGAGGC